>JAEDOD010000085.1 GCA_016302165.1 Sphaerochaetaceae bacterium | reverse complement strand
GGCATCCCCTGCCATCACCCCACAACTGATCGTCAACCAGATGAAGGGGTATACGCTCCATGTGCTTCGGGAGCGCCATGATTGGCTGAGGAACCGTCTGCCCACATTGTGGACGCGCTCTTATTATATAGGGAGTGCAGGAGTGGTATCGCAGGAGACCATCATGAAATACATCGAAAACCAGAAGAATGTATAGCCATGCTTTCATCTCCCGCCTGAAGACGGGAGTCTTGTCGCAAGGATTTATAAGGTCAGAGAAACTTTTCTATCAATCCCCAGGCATTCATCAGTATTATGATTATCCATGCAAATACAAATCCTCCAATGTGAAGGATAAGATATGTCTTTGGCTTAAGAGGTCTACCTACAATCATTTCTGAAATGGAGATAATCATCTGCCCTCCGTCAAAGGTGGGTACTGGAATCAGGTTTCCTATACATATGGATATGCTTACGATAGCGAAGAGATATAGAAGAGTCCTTATTCCACTGACACTGCTGGTGGCGAAGGCTAGGGTTGAAATCCTACCCATGGTGGAAGCGCTGGTAAAGGGCCCTGAGATCACTTCCAAGGCTTCACTAAAGTGGAATGAAAGAAGCTTCATTATAGCGAGGGTAGTCTTCTTTGCAAGAGTAAGAACCTTTGATATTCCTGTGGAGATTGGAGTCTGGGAGTCTGGAGCAATCTTCAATTCTGCCTTCCATGCAAATGGAAAGGAGCGTCCTTCCCACTCCACTGTCCTCTCTCCATCCTGGTTCTCCAATAGGAAAGTGAAGCTATCTCCCTCTATTTCATATATATCATAGGTATACTCTATTGGAATTGAGTTTACAGAGACTACTCTGTCTCCTTCCTGAAAGAGAGGGGATTCGCTTCTCCCGATTATGGGCTCCTCCAGATTCACTATGCCGTAGCTTTTGTTGTCTCCAACACTGTAGGGCTTTATTGTAGTTTCAACTTCCTTTCCATCCCTCAATACTTTCAGTGTTACTTCACTGTAGGATCTGGATGAAAGGAAGGCTGAAAAATCCTCCCAGTCAGAGAAGACAGTGTTTCCTGAAGATAGAATCAGGTCTCCCTTTTCAATTCCAGATACTTCTGGAAAATAGGGAAAGAGGGAAGGGTAGTCTGACGCGGGAGCGGCTATAGCCTTATGGCTAAGTCTTTCCACAGGAAGAGCAGAGACAGCAATCATAAAGAGGAAGGCAAGAAGTAGATTTGTAAAGGGACCGGCAAGAAAGATAAGAAACTTTCTCCAGGGAGAGATTGCGAAAAAAGAGCCTTGCTCTGAATTGGAAATGGTGTTCCTATTATTTTCCAGGGCTACTGTAAGGTCTTCCGCCCCTTTGATCCTGCAGTATCCTCCAAAAGGGATGAGAGATATACGGAAATCTGTTTTTCTACCTTTTATTGTCAGAAGCACTGGTCCGAAGCCAAAGCCAAGAGATTCAACTTCCGCTCCCAAGCTTCTGGCTGCAAAGAAGTGGCCAAGCTCATGGATGAAGACTATGAGCCCTGTAAACAGAAAGCCTGGAATCATATATAAAAGGTAGGAAAGAATATCCTTCATATCAGTTTTTCTGCTTCTTTTCTCGCTATTCTATCCATTTCCATGGTTGAGGAATAGTCGAAGACAGGAGACTTGAAACAATCCATTTCTATTACGCTCCCTACAATCCGACTGATATCTTTGAAGGAAATCCTTTCTTCCATAAATGCTGCTACCGCAACTTCATCTGCCGCATTATATGCAATGGGTGCAGCGCCTCCAATTTCAAGGGCTCTGTAAGCAGACTGAAGAAGAGGGAAACGTTTAGTGTCTGGGCTTTCGAAGGTTAGTGTAAGGTCAGAAAATGATAGTGGCCTTACAACATTCTCCAGTTCAATCTTTCCGTCAGAAAGGGCTGAGACTATGGGAAGTGTCATATCAGGAGGGGAAAGCTGGGCATATACAGCGCCTTCCTTGGTTCTGATAAGGGAGTGTACTATGCTTTGACGGTGTACAGTGACCTCAATATCCTTCGCTTCCATGTCAAAGAGGAAGGAGGCTTCAATCACTTCCAGCCCCTTGTTCGCAAGGGTAGCGCTGTCGATAGTAATCTTCTTTCCCATTTTCCAGGTAGGATGGTTCAAGGCTTCGCTTACTGTAACATTCTCCAGGTCCATCCTGTCAACAAATGGGCCACCGGAAGCTGTTATTACCAGGGACTGGGCTTCATGACCTTTAAGAAGGTTGTAGATTGCAGAGTGTTCGCTGTCTACAGGAATGATCTTTACATTCTTTTTTTCGGCATAACTGAAGATCCAGCTTCCTCCCATGACCACAGATTCCTTATTGGAAAGGGCCAGGTCTATGCCGCAATCTATGGTTGTAACGGAAGCAAATAGGCCGTCAGCTCCAGAGACAGCATTCAAAACAATGTCTGGCTTGGTAGAAAGGAGGAATGAAGAGAGGGAAGATGTTTCAATTGGAGAAGTAAGGAGTACAGGGCAGTTGAACTCCTTTCCAATGCTCTCAAGTTTCTCTCTGCTTCTTTTTGCTGTAGCTCCCACAAGAAGGAATCCTGGGTTGCTGTTTCTCAAGTAGTTAAGGCAAGTAGTGCCAATGGAGCCTGTAGCTCCTAGAATGACCACCCGTCTCATTACAGCACCATCATCTGAAGAAGAAGGACATAGATTGGAATGGCAACTGAAATGGAGTCAATGCAGTCCAGCATGCCACCTCTACCTGGTACAGCAATCCCTGAATCCTTCACACCTGCGGATCTCTTGAGCATGGATTCAAAGAGATCTCCAAAGGTTCCGAATATAGAAGTGGCAAGAGCAAGAAGGAACATGGAAGGAGGAGTAAGGGGAAGCATTGAAGGGAATATGGCAATGAGAATGGAGAGAATCAGAGAGATTCCGATTGTTCCACCGATAAAGCCTGCAATGGACTTGTTTGGTGAACACTTTACATATCCCTTGTTGTTCTTTCCGAATAACATTCCGGTAAAGTAGGCGGAAGTGTCTGAACCGAAGACGATAGCCAGGAAGACTATGATTGCGTTAGGTCCTGGATAAAGGAAGGAAAGCTTGATTCCATATATCATGAAGAGGCTAGGGTAGCACAATGTAAGTGCTGTAGCGCCTATTCTTTCCAGAGAGTGGCTGAAGTTGTCTTTTGCTCCATGGATCACTTCCACAAAGAAAGCGAAACCGAGGAAGCACAGCAGAAGGAAAATGGTAAGTTCATCGTTCTTGATGGTGTAACTGTTTATAAGTTCCACAATTGGTAGAAGTATGGCCAGATAACCTGTAAATGGAACATCTATCTTTTTCCTGAGAATATTGTTGTGGAGCTCAAAGGTTCCAATGGCATTGACCAGCACTATCACAATGGAGAAGGCCAGATGATTCATTTGAGGAAGAAGTATAATAATGACAAGAAGCAGTGGAACGGCCACTGCTGCAGTAATGCATCTGATAAGTAGACTGCTCAATTTTTAATCCCCCCATATTTCCTGGTGCGATTATGGAAATCCTCTAGAATCAATTCTACCATGGATTCGTCCCAGTCTGGCCAAAGTTTTTCATAGAAACCGAATTCTGCATAGTTTGACTGGAGAAGCATAAAGCCGCTGAGCCTATATTCTCCGGCACTGCGGACAATCATGTCCGGTGAAGGAACAGAAGGATTATCCAGGAAGGAAAGAAGGGTTTCAGGAGAGAAATGGGTTATACCGCTTTCCAGAGCCTTATTTGCAGCCCTGGATATCTCATCCCATCCGCCATAGTTTATTGCAAGTTGGACAGTAAGGATGGAATTGTTCCTGGTGGCTTCCACAGCCTTAAGTATTCCATTATATGAAGACTCTGGAATCCCATCCTTATTTCCAAGAAATAGTATTCTTATGCCAAGCTTATTGAATTTAGGAATGTTAGCCTGGACTTGAAGGGAAAGGAGACCCATGAGGTAATCCACCTCTTCCTTGGGTCTCCTCCAGTTTTCTGTAGAGAAACAGTAGAGGGTGAGGAACTTGATACCATTCTTGATGCACCCTTTTGCCACCTTTTCAGCGGCATAGGCCCCCTGTTTATGGCCATCTGTCCTTTTCAGTCCTTTTGCCTGGGCCCAACGGCCGTTGCCGTCCATAATGCATGCCAGATGTACAAGTTCGCTCACAATAGTCCTCGTCAGATCTCCATGATTTCCTTTTCTTTTGCTTCAGCAACCTTGTTGATATCCTGGATTGCTGAATCGGTCAGCTTCTGGATCTTTGTCTCTCCATCCTTCTGCTGGTCCTCGGAGATTTCTCCGTTCTTCTGCATCTTCTTAAGCTCTTCCATAGCATCGCGGCGGATATTTCTCACAGCGACTCTGGACTGCTCAGCTGTAGCCTTTGCCTGCTTTGCAAGCTCCTTTCTTCTGTCTGCAGTAAGAGCAGGGAAGTTGACTCTGATGAGTTTTCCATCGTTGTTTGGATTAAGTCCAAGCTCAGACTTCTGGATAGCCTTCTCAATTGCAGGAAGAACTGTCTTATCCCAAGGCTGGATAACTACCATTCTTGCCTCAGGGACAGAGATGGAGGCAACCTGGGAGAGGGGAGTCTCTGCACCATAGTATTCGACCTTGATCTTGTCGAAGAGAGCTGCAGAAGCTCTTCCTGTCCTAAGCTGGGCGTAGTCAGCCTGGAGACTGGCTACGCTCTTCTTCATCTTGTCACTGCAGTTGTTGATTACGTTCTGCATGTGTACTCCTTATTTGAGACCTGCGACGATTACGCTGTAGGAAACAAGGTCAAGCTTTGCTCCAACTGCCTTTCCGCAATCTGCGAGAGCCTGGGAAACGCTCTTGGAATCATCCTTGACGAATGCCTGGTCAAGGAAACAGATTTCCTTGTAGAGCTTGCTGAGCTTACCTCTGACGATGCCTTCCTTAACCTTGTCTGGCTTGGAAGCAAGCTTCTCGTCCTGAGCTACCTGAGCTCTGAAGATGCCAAGCTGCTCTTCCTCATATTCCTTTGGAACAACCTTGTCTGAAAGGTACTGAGGCTTGTATGCAGCTGCATGGAGAGCCAGGTCATGTGCAAACTCCTTGACGCTGTCAGCTTCGAATGCAGAAGCGTTGTCAGCCTTGAGGATGACGGAAACAGCAACTGCACCATCGCCATGTACATAGGAAGCGCAATATCCGTTCTCTGGAATATCTGTAACAGAGAAGGAAACAAGGTTCATGTTCTCCTTGATGATGGCGATGAGAGCATCAACCATACCCTTGAGCTCATCGTTTGGTTCTGTATAACCCTTCTCCAGGATTGTAGAGCAGAGGTCTTCACCAAGCTTCTTGAAGTCATCGTTCTTGGCAACGAAGTCTGTCTCACAGGAAAGAGAGAGCATAACAACCTTCTTGCCGTTGGAAGCAACGAAGACTCTTCCGTTGTCTGTAGCTCTATCCTGTCTCTTTGCAACTGCTGCAAGACCCATTTCCTTAAGGATCTTCTCTGCACCAGCGAAGTCTCCGTCAGCCTGAGCGAGAGCCTTCTTGCAATCCATCATACCAGCTCCGGTGAGGTCCCTGAGCTTCTTTACATCTGCTGCTGAAATAGCTGCCATAGTTTTTATCTCCTATAAGTTGACGGTCAGGGAAATTACTTTGTGTAGATTTCCTCTTCTTCCTCTTCTTCTACCTTTTCCTCTTCCTTCTCTTCTGCAGGAGTGTAGTTGGAGTAGTCTTCAATGACTTCGTCCTTCTCTTCTACAGGAGCGGAAGCATCAGCCAGCTCTTCTTCGTCGTCGAGAGACTCGATGATCTGGATGCCAGCATCGCTGTCAGCATCGATGACTGCATTTGCAATGATCTCAACGAAGAGAGAGATTGCTCTGATGGCATCGTCGTTGCCAGGAATTGGGTATGTGATATCTGTAGGATCACAGTTTGTATCGACAACTGCGATTACAGGGATTCCAAGTCTCTTTGCTTCTGCAACAGCAAGAGCTTCCTTCTTTGTATCGATGACAAAAAGAGCTCCTGGGAGGCTTGTCATATCCTTGATACCGCCAAGGTTCTTCTCAAGCTTAGCCATTTCTTTTGTGCGGAGAGCGACTTCCTTCTTTGTGAGGGAATCGAATGTTCCGTCAGCCTGCTCTCTCTCAAGCTTCTTCAGCTTTGCAACGGACTTCTTGATTGTTGTGAAGTTTGTAAGCATACCGCCGAGCCATCTGTTGGAGACATAAGGCATGCCGCATCTCTTTGCCTCTGTTTCAATAGCCTGCTGAGCCTGCTTCTTTGTACCGACGAAGAGAATCTGCTTCTTGTTGTTGACCTGAGCTCTTACAGCTTCATAAGCCTCAACGATGCAAGCACTTGTCTTCTGAAGGTCGATGATGTGGATTCCGTTTCTCTCTGTGAAGATGAAACGAGCCATCTTTGGATTCCATCTCTTTGTCTGATGGCCGAAATGTACGCCTGATTCCAACAGGCTCTTCATTGTTACTACTGCCATAGTAGTCACTCCTTTCGCAAACCTTTTCTTGCCGCCATTATGATTTTCTATTGGTCAGCTAGGTTCCCATTCACTATATCTCTTCCATACGGAAGGAAATTTGGCCGCAACGCAACCGTGACTAGATTACATCATATTTCTTTATTTCATCAAGAGGCTGACAATAGGTGACTCTATGTTATTTGAAGGTATGTAAAAAAACAATTTCCATCCTACGAAAAATGTGGAGTATTTGTGAAACTCCAACTATACTTTAGGTGTTTATAGGATGTAGTCCAAATAATAAACAAGGATGTATAAACCTTAAATAGGAGGGGTTAGATGAAGAAACTTTCTATTGTTCTCTTATCAGTTCTGCTTCTGATCGTCTTCGTCGGATGTGACTTAAGCGTGGAAACTATGGGAAAGATGGGAAACAATCTTGCCGGTACCGACAAGAATTATGTCGCAAGTATTATAAAGCAGACTGAGCCTGAAGCTGCAAAGAAAAAGGATGAAGATGGAAAGATAACTATTACTGGAAGCAATTTCTCCATTTCTACTGATGGAATTAAAATTGCCGAAAAACCTGTTGACGTGCCACCTGAATTACAGACGGCAATAAACAAAGTTTTGACCAATTCAGAGTTTTCTTCCATCATTCTTCCAACTGATATCTCTGATATTGTCCTGGGTGTTAAGTCTGGCAGCAACAGTGAAACTATCAAAAAAGAGCTTGAGAAGAAAGCAGAAGGTGCTTCCCTTGAAGCTGCCCAGGGAACTGTAGCTTTAGTGAAAGAAATGCTTAATGCGGTAGAAGCTGCAGTAGCAGACGAAGATCCTAAAAGTGGTTTTGATGAAGATATCAAAGAAATTAAAGGATTCCTTCCTGATAAAGAAAGTATAACTAATGGCGATGTAGTTGTTCTTACAGCTCTCACAAACATTGTATTCAATGAAAATGTGCTTTCAAATATTGGAAATGTCATGAATAATTCTGAGGATGCAATGCATGAAGTGACAGGAGAGTTGATGAATCAGGTTTCTTCTCTTCTGGATGTTGTGACTAATGTGCCATCCGGAATGTCTAATAAGATTAACGACTTCATAAATAACCTTATGGACAATAGTGATAATAAGGAGGAAGCAAAATGAAAAAGATTATAAGTATTCTTCTGGTTCTTGTTTTGGTATGTTCCTTTGCTTTTGCTGAAGATAGCACAGTAGAGGGTTTTAAGAGTGATATAGAGGCAAATAAGAACATTGCCTTTGCTGAATCTCTTGCTTCCTTTAATCCTGTCAATCCTAAGATGATGGGAATGGGTGGTGCTG
>JAEDOD010000084.1 GCA_016302165.1 Sphaerochaetaceae bacterium | reverse complement strand
GTTGGATTGGAGGAAATCTATATGGCACACAGAAGGAGCTTCTATCTCTACAAAAGACACAAGAAGAATGGAGATTACTGGTATGTATGCTTCCTTGATAGGGAGACAGGAAAGCAGCTTAATGCAAAGAGCATAGACTGTCTGAAGGAGAAGCTGGGGCTAATGGACTTCCAGCGTACCACCCGTAAGGAGGATGCAGCTGTCATAGCCCAGAAGGCCTTGGATTCAGGACTGGTCTTCTCTGACGACAGCAACAGGCTCTTTGTGGAATGGTGCACAGAGTTCTGGACCTGGGACAAAAGCGAATACATTGCCCTCCGTAACAGGCTTAAGGAAAACTCCATCGGTAAGGAATACGCATATAACATGCTGAAGAACTTCACCAAGAATGTGGAGCCTCTGGTTCCCAAAGGCCTTAGGATTGTGAATGTCACAACATCTATCCTGGATAGGATAACCAAGGCCCTCTATGCTTCCGGTAAAAGCCCAGGAACCGTAAAGATCATAATCTATTCCTTCTCCATTCCTCTCAAGGAGGCCGCTAGGCTTGGCATAATCTCCCGTAATCCTGCTGATAAGCTTCTTTCCTCCTCCCATAGCGACGAAGAGAGGGGAGTGCTTACCAAGGAGGAGATGGTAAAGATAGTGAAGCTCTTAAGGGATGAAGAAGATTCTATCTTCCCTTCCTATCGCCTTGGAATACTACTTGCAGTCTCCACAGGAATGAGGCTTTCTGAAGTAAGGGCTGTAAATGTCTCAGACATTGAGGAAAGCGAAGTGAAGGGATATGAAAAGCTTAATATCCGACACTCCATCGGGCACCTCTCGGGAGTGAAGTCAACAAAGGGAAAGTATGAGCGCTCTGTCCTAATAGCATCTTCGCTTTCCTCAGAATTGAAGGAAAATGCAGATTCATCAGGCATCGCCCTGCCTTCTCCCCGTGGAGGATATATGTCACCACCAGTGCTGCGTACAGCCTTCTACGATGTTCTCGAGAAAATAGGCATTGGAGAGGAGGAACGGGATAAGCGTAACCTTACCTTCCACTCCCTTCGTCATACCTTCTCAACTCTCTCCCGTGACTGGAACATATCCCAGGAAGACAGAATGCTGGTTCTTGGCCATAAGTCGGCAGAAGTTAACGACAGATATACCCATGCTTCCGATGTGGCTTTGGAGCGGGTTTCTGTGCTTTCTCAAGCCATCCTGGAATGCAAGCTTTAAGAGTGCAGAGAAAGGTGCAGAAAAGTGTAGGAAATGGGTAAAAATGCCCTAAAAACTAGGGTGAAATACCATTTTCCCTGTGGCGTCACCACTTATTGTGAGTTAAGATAAGGCGCCATGAATAAAAACAGAATCCACATCATACATAACGCCTTCGATATCTTCTATCTTCTTATTGGCCCAGCGATCGCTGCAGTAGGTATAGCCCTCTTCTATACTCCAGCCAAAATCACCTCCGGAGGCGCCAGCGGTGTTGCAAATATCCTCTACAACCTTTTCGGCTTCGACCTTGGTCTTGTCAGCTTTCTGGTGAACCTTCCCTTGATTACAGTTGGAGTATTCGTCTTCGGCTTCAAATACAGCATCAAGACATTCATTGGCTCCTCTCTCCTTTCCATATGGGTTTCTACCTTGGGTAAATTGACAGGTTATACAGGATTCTTGGATGTGTCGGAGCCTGTGAATATCCTTCTCTCTGCAATATTTGGAGGAGTACTTCTCGGAACAGGTATTGGACTTACCATGAAAAGCGGATGCAATACCGGAGGAACGGATATCATTGCCCAGACCATAGCCCACTATACTCCTATAGCTGTGGGAACAGTATCATTCTGCTTCAACTGCCTTGTGGTGGGATCCTCAGGCTACTTCATAGGTTTCCAGCCCATGCTTTTCTCCGTCATAGGAATGTTCTGCTCATCCTTTATGGTGAACTATGTGCTTACAGGCTTCGGCACTAGACGCAGCAAGACCGTCTACATCATTTCAGACGATATCGATTCCATTGGAGACAGAGTGGTCCATGAGCTTAAGCGTAGCGGAACCGTATGGGAGGCTACAGGCTATTATACCGGACTCAGGCACAAAATATTGATGGTCCTTGTGCAGAACCATCAGTACCAGAGACTCTTGAGAATAATCAGCCAGGAGGACCCGAGAGCCTTTGTTTATGTAGGGGAGGCCTACAGAGTCTTGGGTAAGGGCTTTGCTCCTCTTAAAAGAATCGCAGATTCTACAGTTGCGGAGGATTAGCGCACCTTCTGGATTCCCGGATCTTTCGTATTGCTCTCTTCCTGGTGTCTTCAGAAACCAGTGAGAAAATCTCTTCTGCCTTTGTGTCATCAGCATAGAAGGTGGCAAGAGCCCATGCTACAGCCATGGAGATGTAGTAGTCGTCTCCATTGTCGCTTTCTGCAATGAGCCTAAGCGCCTTCTCCCAGTCCAGTCTCTTTCTCTGGCTCATCAGCCATACTATGGCGATCCTTCTTATGAAGGTCTCTTTCGAAGAGAGAAGTGAAGTGAAGAAGGAGAAGTATATCTCCCTATTCTTTTCGTTGACTTTGAATGCCGACTGTATGATGTCGCACTGGTCCCAGCTGGAGAGATAGGGTAGGAGGGAGGATAGGGCCTCTGTCTTATTTTCTGCGCTTTCCTTGGAGAAGCCAATGGCAAGGCCCTTAAGGATCACATCCTCCATATAGTTTATCTCTATTTCCCTCCAGTCCACTTCCTTACTAAGCTTTCTAAGGATGGGAATTCTTATTCCCATCCGGGGAAGCTTGTCGCTAGGGGAGAGCGATAGAGCAAATTTTCTATATTTCTCGTCAATGTAGGGAGCAAAAAGGGAATCAGTAACCAAGCTCCTCTCCTACGATGATTACAGTGATTCTGTCCTTGGCTCTCTGATGGCGGAAAACTACAGAGTTACAGCAGATACAGCCTTCACTGTGGCAGCCCTCAGAGAAGAGATTGTTCTCATCCACCAACGGCGAGATGCAGTGGCCAAGCTTGGTGCACGGGGAATCCATGGAAAGCCTTGTGGCATTTATTGGTGCTGCTGTGTTCTTCACCCTTACAGCTGCGTCCCTCATGGAAGGAACAAGCTTATTGATTCCAGCCACTACTATGACCTTCTCCGGTCCGAAAAGCATTGCGCTGACACGGTTGCTTCTTCCGTCAACCTGGAAGATCTCTCCATGCTCTGTGATGGCGTTGGCAGAAAGAAGGAAATAGGATGCCCCGTAGGCCTCCCTGGCATCTGTATGAAGATCTGTCTCAGTTTCAAGATACTGATATATTCCACACTCCCTGAGGGTCATGGAGCCGCCGGTTGCTGTATATGCTCCCTTTTCGACTATGCTCTTCACGAGAGTAAGGGCTTCCTCCTTGGTCTCCACGTAGACAGCCTTCATGTTGTTGGCCTCAAGATTCTTGATGGTGTTCTTGACTCTGATATGCATTATTCTCTTTGTGTTTGCGTCCATAGTTCATCTCCTGGTGTAAGTATAGCATTTTGAGAAGAAAAATGAGCAGGGAATATTATCTTCCTTTTTCCTCCTGGCGTAATGTGATTCAAAGAAAAGAAATACGGGCCAGGAAGAAAAAAGGAAGGCAGGTGTTGACACTTTCCATTCCATTCTTTATATTCTTTAAGGTAATCGACGCAGGGTAGAGCAGTTGGCAGCTCGTCGGGCTCATAACCCGGAGGCCGTAGGTTCGAGTCCTACCCCTGCTAAAGTGGTATCTGGACTGTCGAGTGAGCAAAAGCCGCCGGCAGATGTGGTTTCCAGACCCGAAAACGTATAGGCAATCCGTTCTGTGGAGCAAAGGCACCGGAGTGGGTTGCCATTGTTTTTTTACTTCCTAGCTTCTCCAGAAATCCCTTGTAAAGAGAGCGAATACTGTAAATAGCTCCAGTCTTCCCACCAGCATCAGGAATGAGAATATCCACATGGCCCAGTCTGGGTATATGGAGAAGGAGAAGTCCATACCTATTCCTCCTAGTCCTATACCGATGTTTCCAAGAGTCAGGATACAGGATGAACACACTGTAATCAGATCCTTTCCTGTAAGGGAGATAAGGAAGCATCCTACTGCAAATGTCACCAGGTACAGGCCGATGAAGCCGGCAATTGAGGAGACAGTGTCAGAGGAGAGGGAATCTCCTCCAATCTTGATCCTTGTCACAGCATTTGGATGGAGCCTCTTACGTATTGAGGTTCCTCCCAGCTTGAAGATTACAGCTATCCTTATGACCTTAGGTCCGCCTCCAGCGCTACCAGCGCAGCCTCCTATGAAGGAGAGGATGAAAAGGATCATCTGGGAGCATATGGGCCAGTTCTGGTATTGGGTGGAGGAGAAACCTGTAGTTGTAGTAAATGATATCACCTGGAAAAGGGAGTGGCGGATAGCTTCTCCTCCCTTCATTCCTGCCTGTACCATAAGGTTCAAGGCTACGAAAAGGGATGCTGTGAGGACAATCAGGGAGTAGAGCCTAAGTTCTCCATCCTTCGCCACCTTCCTTATCTGCTTTTTTAGGAGCCTGAAATATAGAGCGAAGTTGGCTCCGGAAAGGAACATGAATATTATGCAGACCCACTCCACAAGGGGCGAATTGAAGCTGGCTATGGAAAGATTGGTGGGAGTGAAGCCTGCGGCACCCATGGTTCCGAAGGTCACTGTAACAGCGTGATAGAGATCCAGGCCGCAGAAAAGGAGAAGGACAGTCTCAAGGACTGAAAGGGAGAGGTAGATGAGCCAAAGGGCCATGGCTGTGTGCCGGATATGGGGAGTAAGCTTATCTTTGGTGGGACCTACAGATTCCGCTCCTACCAAGGCGGTTCCCTTGACGCCGAAGGCTGGAAGCACAGCAACAAACAGTACTACCACTCCCATTCCTCCCAGCCAGTTGGTCATGTTCCTCCAGAATAGGAGAGACTTGTCTACAGCCTCGATATTGTCCAGGGCTGTGGCTCCAGTGGTGGTGAAGCCGCTCATGGTCTCAAAAAAGCAGTCTGCATAGGATGGAAGGACTTCTGAAAAGTAGAAGGGCAGGGCTCCGAAGGCTGAGAACAGCACCCAGGCCAGAGTCACTATAAGGTAGCTTTCCTTCGGTCCGATCTTTATCTCCCTGTTTCCCCAGGAGGTGGCGATAAGCCCCAGGACACTTGTTCCACACATAAGTGAAATGGTCCACAAAAAACTTCTCAGCGCATCCTTTTCTCCATAGTGGAGAGATAGAAACAAGGGAAGCACCATTATAAGGGCCACGAAGAGAAGGATAAGAGACAATAGGCGTACTACAGATTTATTGTTCACCGAAGAGCTCCGTGACAAAGTCATAGTTTTCATGGACACAGGACACAAGTACAGTGTCTCCAGCGCGGAAGATATAGTTTCCGTCCGGAACGAAGCTTTCTCCTCCCTTCCTCTTCACTCCTGCAAGAATGAACTTTCCTCTGAAGTCTGTCTCCATAAGCTTCTTGTCTATATGGGCAAAGGATGGGGAGAGAACATATTCGTATACTTCCATCTCTCCGTCGAAGGTGGAGTGAAGTGTCTTCACACCTTCTCCCCTGAGATGCTTCATGATTGCATCTACAGTGGATGTTGTGGTGCTTATGGCCACATCTATATCCATGGTGGTGGCGAACTGGACATAGTTAGGGTTGGTCTTGAGAAGGGCCATGGTCTTCCTCGTTCCCATCTTCTTTGCATAGGAAGCTGTAATGATGTTCAGTTCATCGTTTTCCGTCACAGATATGAGAAGGTCAGCTTCATGAAGTCTTTCGTCTTCCCACACCGATTCGTCTGTAATGGAATCGTTAAGGACCAGAAGGGAAGGGAACTCGTCTGCAAAGGATGAGCAGATTTCAGGATCCTTCTCGATGAGGATCATTCTGTTCAGAACCTTCTTAGGTATCATCCTCAATAGATATCTTGCAATTCTGGTGCCGCCGACGATGAAAGCCTTCTTCAGCTTCATTGAAGACTGGTCCCCACGGAAGGCGGAGAAAATGGATTCGCTGTCATCATCTACAGCCATGATAGCCATTTCGTCCCCCAATTCAAGAATTGTGTTGCCTGTAGGGGAGAAGATAGACTTTCCTCTCTTGATTCCTATGACCACATATTCGCCCTTAAGGCTCTTCTTCAGTTCTATCAGGTTCTTCCCGAGAAATGGTGAATCCTTTTCTAAGGATGATTTGAAGAGGATGAAGTCTGCGTCGTCGAATCTGATTACATCAGAAAAGAGACCGGAGCGGATGATTCCCTCCATTCTCTTTGCAGCCTCCTCCTCCGGATTCACTATGTAGTCGATACCTAGGATTCTGCCACCACTGTGCTCAGCTTCCTTTCCCAGGTATGAAATGCCACGGATAGCTGCAATGGTCTTGGTATCCGGGAAGTTTGAGGCTGAAATACCGCAGGCTACCAGATTCACTTCGTCACTGTCTGTTACGGCGATGAAGGCTTCTGCATCCCTTGCTCCAGCTTCCTCCAGCACAGAGATATCTGTGGCGCTGCCGCAGATGGCCATGCAGTCCAGTTTTGCCATGATCTGGGAGCACCTTTCGTTGTCCCAATCGATCATGATTACAGATTTCTTTTCCTCTATCAGATGACGTGCAAGTCTGGTTCCCCTTCTACCTGCACCAAGTATTACTACACTCACGCTTATATTTTGATGGAATGGAGGTGGAAAATCAATTAAAGGATAAGACTATTGCCTAGTAAGGGCGTAAATGAGATATATCGCAATTTCCAAGGAGGTAGTTATATCTAGAAAAAGAATATAAAAATTTGAATAAATCTCAATTATTGCTTTGTTAGGCCATTGATTTTCCCTTCCATTATGGTGTAGAACTTCCGCCATGAAAGATCTATTGGAAGCATTTGAAGGAACCTTGGCAGGAGAGAGGATCAATTCCCTCCTCTCCCAGTACGAAAGACTAGGCCTGGTCCAGTCCCGCTTCCAGAAGGATTTCTCCGTCTCCTGCATTTCCGGCTGCGGAAAGTGCTGTGAGCACTATGTGCCCTTCCTTTCAGAAAGCGAAGCTTTGGTGGCTGCCTATGTAATAATCCGTGACAAAAGGGAGGAGGAAGTATTGGCCAGGCTTAACGGAGGCTCTCCCTCCTCTCCTGTGTGCCCTCTATATAATAAGGATGGAGAATATCACTGCGCTCTCTATGAGGGACGGAGCCTGGTGTGCCGTCTCTTCGGCCTTTCTGTGTCCCAGGACAAGGAAGGACGGCCAGTGTGGAAAGCCTGCAAGTGGAAGGAAGGTAAGGGGGAAGTTATTTCCACTGAGACTCTCCTGGACAAAAGGGAAAGCGTTCCTGTAATGGCCGAGTATGGAGAGAAGCTTACAGAGTATGGAGACACTGAAGGGGATACCATATACGATGCTCTTCCAAAGGCAATATGGAAACTGAAGATGCTTCTCTCCCTGACAGATTCCAATCCTGCGTGATAGAATGGAACCATGAATATTTCCTTTATACCAAGAGCCAAGGCTGAGAGCCTTGCCCAGACCAAGCCCTTCCTCCTTTCTTCAGTGACTATGGCCACTGATGATACAAGATTCATCATGATCACGGAAGAAGGCGGCATCTTCACTACTATCTTCGATTTGGCAATGGTTGACGAAGAAGACAATATCATCTTCCTTTCCAATGAAGCTCACCGCTCTATAGTGGAAAGCTTTCTAAAGGAAAACAGGTAGAATCGGGTCAAATTGAAACGGAAGAAAGGGTTTTGAAAAGCTGAGTGTCAAAATGGCCCACTTTTCCTCCCTCCTTCTCCTTCCCTGACCCAAAATGT
>JAEDOD010000083.1 GCA_016302165.1 Sphaerochaetaceae bacterium | reverse complement strand
TTCCCTTTGCGTTGAGAACTGGAACCATTGCCTTAAGATCATCATATGTCTTTGGCATTTCAAGTCCATTCTCTCTGAGAACCTTTGTGTTGACGAACATCATGGATGTAGCTGTGATTCCGTTTGGAAGCTCGCCAAGGTATCCACCGATCTGAGGAGCTGTTGTTGTTGGAGCATAGTCATCGAAAATGCCATCAGCTTTCAGGAATGGTGTAAGGTCCTTGATAAGTCCTTCGTTGTGGAGAGTAGCAGATCTTCCGCTTGGCCAAGCATAGAGGACATCTGGGAGATTTCCCTGAGCTGCATAGGATTCCACCTTCATGTGGAATGGCTCATTGAAAAGGTCTTCTCTGATAACGTTGATTTCTGGGTGAAGTCTTGAGAACTCGTTCCAGACCATTTCAACTTCGTTTGCACTGTTTGGCTCAGACATGTCAATGTAGTTGAGAACTCTAATTGTTGTCTTTCCGCTTGCATCTTCAGCTCCGCCCTGAGCGAAGACCATTGAAAGTGCAAGAGCCACTACCAGGAGAACAACTGTAAATCTTTTCATCAAATTTTCCTCCTTTTGATGAATCTTCAGTAGGTACACCTACCTTTTTCCTAAGTTTATATCATGCGACGTATCGCCTGACTCCAATTAACCCTTTACGGCTCCAGCCGCAACACCCTTTGTAATCTCCTTTCTGAAGACTATGTAGAACAGCAGCATTGGCAGAAGGCCGATGACCAGGGAAGCGAAAAGCTTGCCGTAGTCAGTGGAGAGGGCTCCTGCAAAGGACTGGATTCCTACAGGGAGTGATTTGTTCTTTGTGGATGAAGTGAGCATGTTGATAAGCATGAACTCATTCCATGTTCCGCTGATTGTAAGGATGGCAAGAGTAGTGGCCACAGGCTTTGCCATAGGCACTATGATGGAGCCGAAGATCTTGAAATACTTTGCGCCATCGATTCTTGCAGATTCCACCAGTGCATCCGGTACACTCTTTATGTACTCAGTGCAGAGGTAGACACCCATAGGAAGTCCGATTCCGACGTATGGTATCAATACACCTAGCTTGGTGTCGTAGAGACCGAACTGGTTGATCATGACAAACAGAGGAATCATGATTGACTGCAGTGTCATAAGGATACCTATGACATAGGAGCCATAGATTACCTTGGTACACTTCATCCTGATCTTTGCAAATGCAAATCCGCTCATAAGACCGAAGATAAGGACGAAGACCACTGTCACAGAGGTATATAGGACGCTGTTGATGATGTATACGCCGAAGTTACCTCTTACCCAGGAATCCCTGTAGTTCTGCCAGAAGAACATCTTTGGCAGGCCAAGTCTGTTGGTCTGATAGTCCTGGCTGGTCTTGAAGGAGTTCATGATAAGCCAAAGGAGGGGAGCTATGGCCATGACGGCAAAGAATATCAGGACCACATAGGTGACCACCATTCCAATTCTTCTTCCAACCGATACATTATCTTTGATGTGACTGCTCATTCCTTACCTCCGAACTTCTTTTCCACAGCCTTGGTGATTCCGATGAGAGTGAAGGAGATTATGCACATCACAACGGAGACAGCATTGGCCAGAGGATAGTTTGGCGCACCCTTGAAGGCATGGTCATACATATAGATGGAAAGGACGTAGGTCTGCTTTGCAGGTCCTCCACCTGTCATGACGTAGATAAGGTCGAAGCTCTTGAGGGAGCCGGAGATGGCCAGGATACAGGAAGTTACGATGACTCCGCTGAGAGCTGGAAGGATGATGTAGCGGAGAGCCTGGAACTCTGTAGCTCCGTCGATCTTTGCAGCCTCGATGATGGAGGTGTCTATCTTCTGCATGTTTGCAAGGAAGATAATGAGATAGGTTCCTGTATACATCCACAGTATTACGAAGAGTACAGGAATGATCGGATGCTCGCTGTTTCCTGCTACGTAGGAAGGATTGAAGATCCTTATGATATCAGGCAGGGCACCGTTTGGAGCCATGATGGCATCCCAGAGCTTACCGATGACGACTGTGGAGATTACACATGGAAGATAGATGACTGTCTGGAAGAAATCCTTTCCCTTGATCATTCCCCTGAAGATCAGGTAGGCCATGAAGAAGCCAAGCGGAATCTGGCCGAAGACAGAGATGAATGTAATCCACATGTTGTTCTTCAGGGCAAGCCAGAAGTAGCTGTCCTTAAGCATATCCAGGTAGTACTTGAAGCCTACGATGTCAATCTGTCTTTTCTTTGGCCCGAAGAGAGGTCCACCCTTATAGTTGGTCAAGCTGAGATAAAGACCAAATATGGTTGGGAAAGCCATGACGAATACATAGATTAGGAAGCCTGGAAGAATCAGGGACCAGTACGCCACCTTCTCCTCCCTTCTCCTGTTCAGGCTTTTCACAGGAGCTTTAACTTTCACCAGAGTCCTATCACTCATTTCTATCCTCTTCCCTCCTCTTTCTGAAACTGAAGAAATTCCACAATATCACACCATGTCCTTCTGTCAGACATGTCATCCTCCAGTCCCGGCACCGAATACAGATCATGGAGATACATATATGCGGCTCCTTTTGCCGAAACTGATTCATCCTTACTTTCAATCACAAGATCGCAGCCTATCTTTTCCAGCACTCCCATGAACTGGGGCACCCTCTCCTCCAGAACCTTACGGGTCCAGGCTCCGTCTTCAAAGGGATTACCATGGAGCACCACTGTCTTGAAGTCCATGATTGCAAAGAATGGAACAAGGGATGAAAAGGTATCCACCATCCATTCTGACAGAGCTTCCCTGTCATCAATGGTCTTCTTCAGAAGCTCAGCGCTAAGCCCTGACTGGTTAGGGTTTCCCCTATTCCATGTAATGGAGCAGAATTCTCCTGCACTATCATGGGATCCGTGATATACATTTCCGTCAATGATGACGCCGAAGCCTGCGCCGATTCCCACCACAGAATCATTTCTCTTGGATTCCTCATGGAAGTCTGCAACCACCGACACGGCATTTGAGGAGAAGTCGTGGCCAAGGGTGGAATGGAGATCCAGCCATGCGGCGCAGTTGGCATCGTTTTCAATGAAAATGGGGTAATCATATCTGGTCTTCAGGAAATCCTTCAGATGGTAGTCCCTGAGGCCGAAGGGATAGGAATAGATGATGGTGCCTTCCTTGGCATTGATCTGTCCAGGAATTGAAAACGCCATGGCAAGTATTGGAATCTGGATTCCGCTATGGGCATTAAGGGCCTCATCCACCACAGAGAGCACAAAGCTTTCAAAGGAAATCTGCCTCTTTGTACCCTTTACCTCCCAAAGCACGGAGCCGTCTACGCTCATGATTACTGAGCGGTAATGGGAGGGCTGGAGATCGAAGCCGAAGACGCAGCCGAAATCTCTGGCAATTGTAAGCTCGATGGGCTTTCTTCCGCCCTGGGAGGCAGCCTCCCTATGCTCGCCTTCATTTACCAGACCAATATCCATAAGATAGGAGATGATGTTGCTTACTGTGGATTTGTTCAGCTGCAGAGTGCGGGAGATGTCGACACGACTGAGGCCACCCTGCTTCCAGATCAGCTGGGCCACAAGGGAGGTGTTTGCATTACGCTGGAAGACATTGTTGCTTGCCGGCATCTATCTCATCCTTTCCTGGTTAGTTTTTTCATTGAACAAACTGACCTTAACATCGGAAAATCCATCTGTCAACAAACAATTTCTTTTTTTTACATTCCACCCCACTTCTGAATATAAAACGAAGAAAAAGGTGGCGAACCACCTTTTTCTGTTGACAAATCCAAAAGAGTGCACATGTGCCTTTCAGTCTACATACCTGTGTAGTGTCTCCCTGACTGCTCCCTTTCCCTTTACAAGGGAAGCAAAGGCGTCAAGGACCTTATCCTTCAGAGGAGAAGAATATAGATTGAAGCCGAAGATGGCTTCGTTCTCCATGAGAGGCTTCAGAGTAGAATCAAAAGGTCCCTGGTCTCCAAGGGATACGGAAGAGAGAATCTTCATGCCTTCCTCCAGGAATGGATCAGGACTAGGAGTGAAAGAGGCTCCTTCGTCATCAATTGCCATTAGATATCTCATCCAGGAAGCCAATACCAGAGGCATACACTTCAGGTTGTCTAGGCTCAGGGTTGAGGAGGCCATATACTGCTTGATGTTCTCTCCGAACCTGATGGCCAGCTTCTGGGAAGTATCTGTGGCGATTCGCTGGGGAGTATCTGGCATGAATGGGTTTGCAAGCCTCTTCTCCACCACGTCATCGATGAAGGCCTTCGGACTAAGGATTCCTGGGTCCACAACCACCGGCATTCCCTCCACATAGCCCAGTCTCTTTATGTAGCTGACAATGTCGCTATCCTTCATTTCGTCGCTGATCTTCCTGTATCCAAGTAGGCAGCCCATGATGGACATGGCTGTATGGAGAGGATTGAGACAGGTGCACACCTTCATCTTCTCCACCTTGTTCACAGTGTCACGGTCTGTCATGTAGACACCGCTATCTTCAAGCCTAGGTCTTCCGTTAGGGAAGGAGTCCTCGATTACAAGGTATTCGCACTCCTCTGAGTTTACGAAGCTTGATATCCAGGTATTCTTTCCTGTAACCACCACTTCTGTGCCTTCGATTCCGTCCTCCTCCAGCATCTTTCTCACTCCTTCGTCAGGACGGGGAGTGATCTTGTCGATCATGGACCAGGGGAAGGAAACCTTGTTCGGGTCTGATAGATAATCGATGAAGCCCTTCTCTACAAAGCCCTTCTCCAGCCAGGAGGAAGCAACTTCCATCACACCTTTCTGAAGCTTCTCTCCGTTATGGGAGCAGTTGTCCATGGAGACGAAGGCGAAAGGATAGGCTCCGCTTCTATATCTTTCCAAGGCCAAGGCTGTTACCATACAGATTACTGTAGAGCAGGACTCAGGGCCCTTCTCTATATCGGCCTGGACATAGGAAGGAGCTGTAGAATACCCCTTTTCGGTGATTGTAAAGGAAACCATCTGAAGAGAAGGGTTACGGAAGGCAGCTTTAAGTGTATTGTAGTCATCACTGAACTGTGGTGAGCACTTTAGGGCGGAAGCGACAGAGGCAATCACCTTCTTGTCGATGGTGCCATTGCTTTTGAGAGTTACAGACAGCGTCAGGTTATCTGAAGGCCTGTAGATTCTGTCGATGATCTCAAAGTCAAAGCTTTCTGCAACCATTATTCCAGTTTTCTCTATCCCCTTCTCCAACAGCTCCTGCATTCTGGCTGCAGGAAAGCAGCGGAAGATGTTTCCTGCTCCGAAGTGGATCCAGGTGCAGTTCTTTTCTGTCTCCTTCCTCATTTTTTCTATATCAAAGGAAGGTAGCTTCACGCCACACTTCTCCCATTTTTCAACATTTCCAAGACTTTCTAGGCAAAGCTTCATGAATCAACCTCCAGTTTTTGGTTCAACTCTGTTGAAAAAGGTTATCACACTAATATATCAGATGCAACAATTCTTTCCATTGTTTCAAGAAATTCCAAAATAACTGATATTTCAGAAGAAATCCTTTCCACTATCTTTCCCCTCGGGATATACTCTAGACATGGAAAGAGGAAAAGTATTCAACCGTTTGAAGAAGGAGATTCTGGACCTGACACTGAGGCCAGGCACAGAGCTTGACCTTAACGGGCTCTCAACTCTATTTGGAGTAAGCCGTTCCCCTGTGCGTGACGCTGTAAAGGAGCTCTCTGGAGAGAATCTCATAGATATCTATCCCCAGAGAGGGACATATGTCAGCAGAATAAACCTTAAGATGGCGGAAGACGAAAGGTTCATTCGTCTTAACCTGGAGCTTGGAGCTGTACCCTCCTTCATGAAGAACGTGGACGATGAAGCCATAGGCGAGATGGAAAAACTACTTGA
This sequence comes from Sphaerochaetaceae bacterium, assembly GCA_016302165.1. GTDB lineage: Bacteria > Spirochaetota > Spirochaetia > Sphaerochaetales > Sphaerochaetaceae > Ornithospirochaeta. The sequence goes on along the minus strand of JAEDOD010000083.1, from coordinate 2,075 downwards.
AAAGCAGGAGAAGGCCTTCGCCAGCAGGGATGTGTCCACATTGCTTTCTCTCGACGACCAATTCCATGCCGTCATATTCCGTTATGCAGGACGGGAGGGAGTCTATGACTTCATCCTTTCCAGAAACGGCAACTACCATAGACTCCGTGTAATATCCTTCATGTTCGATTCCATTGCCCAGGCTGTAATCGCCCAGCACAGGGAGCTTCTGGAAGCTGTAAGGAGAAGGGATGAGGAACTCTTTATATCCCTCGACAGAAAGCACATGTCGAAACTGACAGCGGAAACCGACTCCTTCCGCTCCTCCATGCCACAATATTTCACTGAAAACTGAAATTTACAAAGATAGGCTCTTTTGACTTTTCCCTCTCTAGGTTAATCTTTGATTAACATAACAAAAGAGAGGGAAATTTAATGAAGAAAATATTGTTCGTTGCGTCTGAGTGCGTTCCTTTCGTAAAGACAGGAGGCCTGGCAGATGTAGTGGGAAGCCTTCCCAAGAATCTGGACAAGGCACAGTGCGACACCAGAGTCATCCTTCCTCAGTACGAATGCATGAAGGAGAAGTACAAGAGCCAGCTGAAGAGTCTCTGCTACTTCCAGATGGACAACAGAATATATGTGGGAATCAATACTCTGGTCCTGGATGGAATCACATACTACTTTGTCGACAACAACCAATACTTCTCAGGTCCAAAGCCCTACTTCGACCTGTTCTCAGATTTGGAGAGATTCGCATATTTTGCAAAGGCTGTGCTTTCAGCCCTTCCTCTCATCGGTTTCAGGCCAGACATCATCCATGCCCATGACTGGCAGGCTGCCCTGGTTCCAGTCTATCTCAACACCATCTTCCAGGGAGACCCCTTCTTCCGTGGAATCAGAACCATCATGACCATCCATAACATCCGCTTCCAGGGTTGCTGGAACGTTGGTCACCTGAAGTGGATCTCAGGTCTTCCTGCAGAGTGTTTCCAGCCAGGAAAGCTTGTATCCCCATATCAGGATACATCACTGCCCTTCGATGAATGGAATGCAACCATGCTTAGAGGCGGCATCGTGTATTCAGACTGGGTCACTACTGTAAGTGAGAGCTACGCAAAGGAGATCCAGACTCCATCCTTCAGCGATGGCCTTGACGATATCCTCAAGTGGAGAAAAGACAGACTCCTTGGAATCGTCAACGGATTGGATTATGAAATCTGGAATCCCAAGACAGACAAGGCTATTGCAAAGAATTATGACAAGAGGAACTTCTGGAGCGGAAAGAAGGAGAACAAGAAGGCTCTGCAGAAGAAGTTCGGTCTTCCTGAAGATCCAGACAAGTTCACATTAGGCCTGGTCTCCAGACTTACCGACCAGAAGGGACTGGATCTGGTGGATGGCATCATGGACAGTCTCATGAGGGAGGATGTAAACCTTGTGGTTCTGGGAAGCGGAGATGAAAGATATGAGAATATGTTCCGCTACTATGCTGCAAAGTATCCGGGAAAGGTTGCTGTACTCATCGGCTACGACGAAGAGCTGTCTCACCTCATATATGCCGGCGCAGATGCTTTCCTTGTTCCATCTGCCTTCGAGCCCTGCGGCCTAACCCAGCTTATAGCCCTGAAGTATGGAACTCTTCCGATTGTCCATGAAATCGGAGGCCTTAAGGATACTGTTAAGCCATATAACCAGTATGAACACACAGGTACAGGCTTCTCCTTTGCAGGATACTCATCCCATGAGCTTCTGGACAGAATCAACCATGCTTCCTGGCTCTATAGGGAGCAGAAGGAAGAATGGAAGGCGATGGAAAAGAGAGCCATGGCGGAAGATTGGTCCTGGACAGAGTCTTCCAGGCGGTACATGGATCTATATAACAGCCTATAGTGAGATAGATAGGGGGCCCCGCCCCCTTATTCTTTTCATTAGCTGAAGAGTGAAAGATCAAATGGACGAGGATTATCCCGAAATGAGCCAGTGACGAAAATCAGCATTGCTTCAGGCAAAAGGCTTATGATTGACGCATCGCTAGGCAGAGGTTAATATACAGATAGAGGTGACCTATCGATAGACGGTGTTCGCTCCAAGAT
>JAEDOD010000082.1 GCA_016302165.1 Sphaerochaetaceae bacterium | reverse complement strand
AATCACAGAAGAGTGTCGTCCAACAGAAAGTCGATGATGCCGATATTGAGGATGCCGCACTCATCATACCAACGCTTACGGATGTCATGGCGTACAATGATCTTCGGGAAGGAATCACCGGTCAACGTAAGAGGCTTGTTCTCGGCGATTGCCTTTTCCTCCGTTCCCAAGGCATAGGCGGACTGAATGTATGTCTTCTTTCCTCCGGAGGTTGCAATGAAGTCGATTTCCCTTGCCCTCTGCGAAACCTTACCTTTTGTATCCTTTTCATTGCTGTAGACGACTCCGATGTCAACGGAGCATTCACGGATCAAGAGTTCATTGTAGATGATGTTCTCCATGATATGAGTCATCTCCTGTTGACGAAATCCTATACGGGCGTTTCTCAGCCCCACATCCTCACAGTAGAATTTGTCAGGATAGTCAAAATAGCTTTTGCCTTTCACATCCCAGCGCTTGCACTCGGAAAACAGAAAGGAATCAGAGAGATGATCCAGATAAGCTTTCACTGTATTTAAGGCAACTATATTCTCGCCACTACGTTTCTGTATAGTGTTGATGGCAGCTGCCACTTTCGTCGGGTTGGTCAGAGAACCGATGGACGAACACAGGAAATCCACAATTGCAGACAGAACATCTTCACGCCTGATCTTCTTCCGTTCTATGATGTCCTTCAGATAAACCTCCGAAAAAAGAGATTTTAGATAAGCCATCTTTGCAGCATCTGTGGGACGGGAAAGGATCTGAGGCATACCTCCATAGAAAGCGTAATCATCAAATGCCTCCTCTTTATCACCGCCAACGGCTGAATAGTATTCGGCAAAAGAAAGGGGATGCACACGAATTTCATCGCTGCGGCCACGGAACTCGGTCAGTATATCGGATGACAGCATTTTGGAGTTGCTGCCTGTCACATAAATATCCAGATTGGAAAGGGACTTCAAATCATTAAGTGCATCGTAGAAGGTAATTCTCTTCCCTTTGGGATTGTAGGGATTAGGAACTTCGTCAGACATCTGTATTTCGTCTACAAATAGATAGTATTGGTCCGCACTGTGTTCCACTATTTTCCTGACATGAGACACAAGCTCCAAGGGATTCCGATAACGGATATCACGTATCAAGTCCAACTCGAAGGATAGAATATGATCTTCTGCAACGCCTTCGCCAATAAGGTAGTTCCTAAATAGATTTTGAAGGAGATAGGACTTGCCGCACCTACGGATACCGGTAATCACCTTGACCTGTCCATCCCACATAAAGGATAAGATTTTCTGTAGATATCGATCTCGTTTTATCTCCATGCTTCCACCTATATTGAAAACTTTCCAGTATTTTCGACTTACTTTTCAATTAATATTACACACTAAAAAAAGAATAAATCAACGAATATATTGAAGTGTCTGCAGTAAAACAATCAAAGATTTCAATGTTAACAAGTGGAAAATTCTTATGGACTGACTCCAAGGACCCTCATTGCCCATGACTATCTGCGCCTGAAGTACAGCTACCACAGGATAAAGAGGCTCCTGTCCGCCATGGCTCCAAGACTGGAACACATGTAAAACAGCTTTGACGATAGAGCCCTTAGCACCAACTTCGTCTCCATCGTCAGTCTATTGCCCCGGAGGAGAATACTAGAATAGGAGACGTCGGATCCATGCCCTTTCACGGAGGGAAATCCTTCCGTCGGAAGCACATATCACCATTACCACTAGAACTATATCCTTTCTGAGCTCAGGAGAGAAGGAGCCGATGACCTCGATCATCTTCTCTGTAATGGCCTTCAGCTCCTTGGATTCAGCCTTCATGCCCTTTACAGCCTTCTTTGCGTCACTATAGTTGATGTCGTCTCCAAGGAAGTCTTTCAAAAGAGGATAAAGGAGAGCATACTCCTCTTCCGACAAGCGTCCGTCAGCTGTCATGGAGGCGAAGATGAAGAGAAGGAGAATCTCAGCTCCGCTACTTCCCTCCACATCGATTTTCTGGAGAATAGGAAGAATCTCCTGGCTCTTTCCCCTGACTATGGCGCACCTGGTCTCCCAGTCTATGTCTTCAGCTTCCTGGCATAATTTGTCGAACTCTGTCATCTTTCCACCTATACTCTTATATATACACTCTCAAAGGCTTCACTGTACATGGCTCCACTTTGGCTTCCCCTCATTACAGCCACAGACCTTACTGTCTCAAGGCTGGTAAGTGCGCTAAGGCAGGAAAGGGAGGAGAGAGCATCCAGCTTCGAATGAAGTATCTCTTCGTCTAGTGTCACGTAGAAGTTTGGAGAGAACCATTTCACTGTCGGGTCCAGGGAAATATCCGTAGCTGAGGGGAACTCCATATACAGTAGAGCCGCTAGAGGCTTCACGTCCTTACGTCTCTTAAAGAGCTGGGAAGCCTTCTGCACAGCCTTGGAGGCCATCTGCCTCTCCCTGTCGCCGATAGCAGGATGATAGGTGATGATGGAGTCAGCATTGCTATCCACTATGCACTTCTCGATAAAGGATACAAGGTTTGAAAAAGGAACGCTGTCCCTTCTTTTCTCAAGGAGATAGCTCTCCTTCACTCCCAGCTTCCTTAACTCCAGCCTATGGTCCTCTATAGATTCTTCATCCTTTCCTCCACAGTTACCGCCGCTTCCGTCAAGTGTGCATACGCTGACACTGCTGCCTGTCAGGGAAAGCTTACGTATCGTTCCTCCGCAGCCTAGAATCTCATCTCCAGAGTGGGCTGTCACCACGAGATAATTCATTTTCGCCCCCTTTTTTGGATCAGAAAAGTTTTCCATCCCAAGAACTAATTTAACACCAAAAGAAGAAAAGTGAAGAGGAATTGAAGATATAATTCTTGGTTTTATAAATATTTATTTAAAAAAATGTCAAAGAAGACACTTCGCTTCCTCTCTGTCAAAATAGATTTGGACAGAGAAAGGGAGTTGTCTAGAGAGGATGGCAGAATATACACCTCCCCTTTCCTCTTCTTTTCCATGACCATATGGAAAAGGAATCAATATGACAGATAAGAATGTACTGACACTTAAAGGAACCAATGAACGGATCGACGCTATCGAGAAACAGATTGAAGAAAAAGAAATCGCCCTCCATAAGGATCTGGGTCTCCTCAGAAAAGAGGTAGAGGAAGAGAGAAGAAAGAACAGAAGGCGCTTTCTTTTATCAATGCTTTCTCTTCTATGCATGACTCTATCTCTAGGCTTCTTCGTCTTCTCCTCTTCTGAAGATGAAAAGGGATGGGTGGAATTCTCCACTCCCCTTTCTCCAGAATGGCTCGTCACAGAGTTCAACGAAGAAAAAGGCGGAATAACAATCAAGGGAGAGGAAGATATCACCCTTCTTCCAGGAGACGAGATTCTAGATGCTCTCCACCGCACAAGACTGAAGGTCGAAGCTGACGGCCTGGCGGTAATCATCAAAGGAAATGATATTCTATATAAAGGATATAGGTATTATTGAGAAAGGAAGGTGAACAATCCTACAGGAATAAGGTTCTTCGACAAAGAAAAGGAAAGATTATCCCTACAATGCAATCAATAGTGGAATTTAGTCTCCCTTCATCCCTCTTCGATTGACTTATATCCCAATCAATGATATGGAGGAGAAAGTCAGAATAAAGAAGGAATGTCACTAAAAGTATCATAAGGGGGAATAATGAAGAAGCTTTCTCAGGAAAGAATGGTCACCACTATACTCAAAAGACGGAAGGAGAAAGGGTTCACACAGAAGGATCTCTCTGACAGAACTGGAATAAACAGGGTGATGATAGGGCGTATGGAGAACAAGGAATATATGCCTTCCATCATTCAACTTGAAAAGCTGGGGGAAGTCCTGGACTTTGAAGTGACAGATCTCTTTGAGGAGGAGCCGAAGAAGAAGGAAGCAAGAGGCCATGGTCCATACAACATTGCTGTAGCAGGAACTGGATACGTTGGCCTCTCCATGGCTGTGCTTCTTTCCCAGCATAACCATGTTACAGCTGTAGACATAGTGGAGAAGAAGGTTGAGATGATCAACCGTCGTGAGTCACCGATCCAGGACGAATACATAGAGAAATATCTAAAGGAAAAGGATCTGGACCTTAAGGCTACAAAGGATGGAGAGAAGGCCTATAGGGATGCAGACTTCGTCATCATCGCCGCTCCCACCAACTATGACTCCAACAGGAACTTCTTCGACTGTTCAGCTGTGGAAAGCGTAATTTCACTGGTACTGAAGACCAATCCCAAGGCCACCATGGTCATAAAGTCTACAATCCCTGTGGGATACACAGCCTCAGTAAGGAAGAAGTTCGGAACTTCCAACATCATATTCAGCCCGGAGTTCCTGAGGGAATCCAAGGCCCTTTATGATAACCTATATCCTTCAAGAATCATCGTCTCATCCGATGAAGCAACTGCAGAGAAGGCAGAAATCTTTGCCTCCCTTCTCCAGGAAGGGGCAATAAAGGAGAATATCCCTACCCTCTTCATGGGATCTACGGAGGCGGAGGCTGTAAAGCTTTTTGCAAACACATATCTTGCCCTCAGGGTCTCCTACTTCAATGAGCTGGACACCTATGCAGAGACCAAGGGTCTCTCCACCAGGGATATAATCGACGGAGTATGCCTGGACCCAAGAATCGGCACCCACTACAACAACCCTTCCTTCGGATACGGAGGATATTGCCTGCCGAAGGATACCAAACAGCTTCTTGCCAACTTCAACGATGTGCCCCAGAACATGATAACAGCCATCGTGGAGTCTAACAGGACCAGGAAAGACTTCATTGCAGACCAGGTTCTCCATAAGGCTGGATACTACGACTACTACAACCGTGGAGACTACTCCAGGGACCAGGAGAGGCGCTGCGTGGTTGGAGTCTACAGGCTTACCATGAAGGCCAATTCAGATAACTTCCGCCAGTCTTCCATCCAGGGAGTGATGAAGAGGATCAAGGCCAAGGGAGCCACTGTCATAATCTATGAGCCTACACTTAACAATGGAGACACCTTCTTCGGCTCCCTGGTGGTCAACGACCTGGCCATATTCAAGAGCGAAAGCCAGGTGATCATAGCAAATAGGTATGACTCTGCTCTTGACGACGTAGAAGACAAGGTCTTCACCAGAGACCTTTTCAGAAGAGACTAAGGGGGATTTATGTACGCAGAAGATAGATTCAGAGAAATATACGGAAGGGAGCCGGAAACAGCCTTCTGTCCATATAGAGTGTGTCCTTTGGGAGCCCACATAGACCATCAGGACGGCCCGATCCTGGGCTTTGCCCTGGACTATGGAGTTCACATGGCCTATGGGGTGAAGAACAATGGAATAATCGAGCTCCAGTCCATGAACTTTCCAAAGAGAGTCCAGTTCCATGTCCAGGGAGTTCCTGAAACGAAGGAAGGAGACTGGGGAGACTACCTTAGGGGAGCAACCAGGGCCATGGGAGAGAAATACAAGCTTACAAAAGGCCTCTGCGGAGTAATAAGGGGAGCTCTTCCTTCAGGAGGAATCTCCTCCTCTGCAGCCCTCACAATCTGCTTCATGAAGGCACTCTCAGCTGTAAACGGCATTGAGCTTACAGACAGCGAATACATATACCTGGCAAAGAAGGCTGAGAACGAATACGTGGGCGTAGCCTCAGGAAAGCTGGACCAGAGCTGCGAAACCTTATGCAGAAAAGACAGCATCCTCTATATGGATAGTCAAGATGACACCTACTCAAACATTCCTTCATCCCCTGCAATGAAAGACTTCAAGATTGGAATCTTCTTCTCAGGACTGGAACGTAATCTCGCCTCCTCCGCCTACAACAACAGGGTGGATGAGTGCAAGGCTTCAGCCTTCGCTCTCTACTCCTATGCTGTCACAGATAGGCGTGGAGACTATGACCTGGGAGAAGGACTGAAGTTCAAGGATATGAAACTGAGGGGAATTCCTGAAGAAATCTACAAGGAGTTCGGAGTCCGCCTTCCTTCCTCCTGGCAGAAGCGGTGCAACCACTTCTACTCTGAGATGCATAGAGTGGAGAAGGGAGTGGAGTGCTGGAAGAAGGGAGACATAGAGGCCTTCGGAAGACTGGTGAACGAAAGCGGAATGTCTAGCATAGTGAACTACGAATGCGGATCGCCATGGCTCATAAAGCTCTACTCCATTCTCGTAGACCTGGACGGAGTATATGGAGCCCGCTTCAGCGGAGCAGGCTTCAAAGGCTGCTGTATGGCCCTTCTGGACGGAGAGAAAAGCGACAGTATCAAGGAAATAGTTGAAAGGGAATACCTCGAGGAGTTCCCAGACCTGAAAGGAAAATACAAGGCCTACATCTGCTCCCGCGCTGACGGAGTGGGAAAGGCGGAAGGAGGAAGATTCTGATGACAGGAATAATACTTGCAGCTGGATATGCCACAAGAATGTATCCTTTGACACTCAATTTCCCCAAACCCCTCCTGGAGGTTGGAGGAAAGAAAATCATAGACCATCTTCTTGAGGACGGAGAAAGGTCCGGAATAGAGAGATTTATAGTGGTGTCAAACCACAAGTTCATATCCCTCTTCAGAGAGTGGGCGGAAGGAAAGGACAATGTAATGGTGCTGGACGACGGCTCTGTAGACAACGAACACAGAGTCGGTGCTGTAAAGGACATTGAGTTTGCCATAGAGAAGGCAGGAATCAATGACGACACTCTCATTCTTGCTGGAGACAACGTACTGGACTTCTCCCTTTCCTCCTTCATTGAGTACGGAAAGACAAAAGGCACCAGCTGTATCATGAGACACCGTGAATCCGACAAGGCCCGTCTCAGTAAGACTGGAGTTGTGACCATAGACCAGAGCGATCTGGTCCTCTCTATGGAAGAAAAGCCAAAGGAGCCGAAGTCAGAGTGGGCTGTTCCTCCCTTCTACTACTACGTAAAGGAGGACCTTCCTCTCATAAAGGAAGGAATAGAGAACGGATGCGGCACCGACGCTCCAGGCTCCTTTGTCTCATACCTAGCTGAAAGGCGGCCGGTACATGCTTTCCTAATGCCAGGAAAGCGCTTTGACGTGGGATCCATTGAAGGATACGAAAAGATAAGAAAGGAATACAAAGGAATAGAAAAGAGATGAAAAGGACAATTCTAGTCACAGGAGCCGCAGGCTTCATAGGAGCAAACCTTGTAAAGGAGATTCTCAGGACCACAGATGACGCTGTGGTGGGCCTGGATAACCTGAACTCATACTATGACCCGGCTCTGAAGGAGTTCAGGCTCAAGGAAATCGAAAGCATGAAGGGAGACTTCACCTTCGTCAAGGGAGACATTGCAGACAAGGCTCTAATCGAAAGCATCTTCGAGAAATACAGCTTCAACATTGTGGTCAATCTAGCAGCCCAGGCAGGAGTAAGATACTCAATCACCAATCCTGACGCATATATTGAGTCCAACGTCATCGGCTTCTACAACATTCTGGAAGCTGTAAGGCACCACGGAGTGGACCATCTGGTATATGCCTCCTCTTCATCGGTCTACGGCTCCAACAAGAAGGTGCCATACTCCACTGAAGACAAGGTGGATAACCCGGTGTCTCTATATGCAGCAACAAAGAAAAGCAACGAGCTTTTTGCCCATGCCTACTCCAAGCTCTATAACATTCCTTCCACAGGCCTCAGGTTCTTCACTGTCTACGGCCCTGCAGGACGACCAGACATGGCCTACTTCAGCTTTACCAATAAGCTAATTAAGGGAGAGACCATTAAGATCTTCAACTACGGTAACTGCCTCCGTGACTTTACTTATGTGGATGACATAGTGAAAGGAATAAGGCTTGTAATGGAGAAGGCTCCTGAGAAGAAGACAGGAGAGGACGGTCTTCCGCTTCCACCCTATGCTGTATACAACATAGGAAACAACAAGCCTGAGAACCTTCTGGATTTTGTAAAGATCCTATCCGAGGAGCTCGTAAGGGCAGGAGTGCTTCCTGAGTCCTATGACTTCGAAGCCCATAAGGAGCTGGTTCCAATGCAGATGGGAGACGTTCCTGTAACCTTTGCAGACACTACAGAGCTGGAAAGGGACTTCGGCTTCAGGCCCTCAACTCCTCTCAGGACAGGACTTAGAGCCTTCGCAGAATGGTACAAGGCCTTCTATAAAGTCTGAAAAAATGCCCTCGGAAATCCGGGGGCATAATGCTAGACATTTCTGTTGACTTCTTCCGGTCGCCTGAAGGTTGG
>JAEDOD010000081.1 GCA_016302165.1 Sphaerochaetaceae bacterium | reverse complement strand
AATGGACAAGGAGTAATCCATCTATATTCAAAAATGTCTTATGACAATATAGTTGATCCCCACAGCCGTGGGGATCATCTACTTACTTATATCAGAGAGTTTTAAGAAGAGCGATATGCTCTGTAGACTTCTGGATCTTCTCTTCAAACTCAGCCTTCTTGCCCTTCTCCTTTTCTATGGCTTCAGGCTTGGCGTGGGTAATGAAGTTCTCATTCTGAAGCTTCTTGAGACTCTGCTCAAGGGAAGCCTGATTCTTCCTGATCTCATCCTCCAGTCTCTTGATCTCACCTTCCACGTCAATGGCATCCCTTACAAATACAAAGGCTTCGAAGCCGCTGCCATGGCATGGGAAAGCCTTGGCGGTATCTTCACTTCCTTCGCTGTCAACTATGACAGAGGAAGCACCCATGAAGGATGAGAGAATCTTCTCCTCTTCTTTATAGAAGGAAGCATATGGATTATCCTTTGATGGTCTTACCACAACCTTAAGCTTCTTCTCTGGTCCGATACCAAGTGAGCTTCTTACAGCTCTTACTACCCTTACCACTTCCTGGAGGCTTTCCATGGAGCTGTCTGCTTCATTATCCTTATCAGCCTCATTATAGATAGGATACTGGGCTGAAATTACATCGCCCTTGTGATTTGGAAGCTTCTGGTAGATCTCTTCTGTAATGAAGGAAAGGAATGGATGCATAAGGCGCATGGAGGACTCCAGGATATCCATAAGGATAGAAACCTGAAGATCCTTCTCATCTTCGCTTCCATGGAGCATCTTCTCCTTGCTTGCTTCTATGTACCAGTCGCAGAAATCATTCCAGAAGAAGGAATAGACGGTCTGGGCTGCATCATTGAAGTGATACTCCTCCATAGCCTTTTCAATGGAAAGGGCTGCATCGTTAAGACGGGAATAGATCCATCTGTCAGTAAGGCTAAGCTTTGACTTGTCGATCTGGACCATGTTCCTTCCCTCAAGATTCATCAGAAGGAATCTGGTTGCATTCCAGATCTTGTTGGCGAACCTGGAGCCCAGACGGAAGGATTCCATATCGATCTGCACATCCTGTCCCTGGGCAGCAAGGAAGCAGAGAGTGAACTTCATGGCGTCTGCACCATACTGGTCTATGACATCCAGCGGGTCAATACCATTTCCAAGGGACTTTGACATCTTCCTTCCCTTGGTATCCCTTACCAGTCCTGTGATTACGATATCCTTGAAAGGAGCCTTTCCCAGGAACTCTTCACTGGCCATGATCATTCTGCTGATCCAGAAGAAGATGATATCGTAGGCAGAAACCAGTGTATTGGTCTGGAAGAACTTCTCAAAGTCTGGAGTCTTTTCAGGCCAGCCAAGAGTTGAGAATGGCCAGAGCCAGGAGGAGAACCAGGTATCAAGCACATCGCTGTCCTGCCTGAGATTATGGCTATGGCACTTTGGACACTCTGTAACATCGTCCCTGGAGACAATCATCTCACCGCAATCCTGGCAGTACCACACAGGGATTCTGTGTCCCCACCAAAGCTGACGGGAGATACACCAGTCCTTGATGGTCTCCATCCAATGGAGATAGGTATTCTCCCATCTCTTTGGATAGAATCTGATGTCGCCCTTCTTCCATGCATCAATGGCTTTGTCTGCCATGCCACGCATTCTTACGAACCACTGCTCTGAAAGATATGGCTCAACAATCGTGTGGCATCTGTAGCAATGTCCCACTTCATGGTTATAGTCCTTCTCGCTTACAAGATATCCCTTCTCCTTAAGCTCCTCTGCAACCAGCTTCCTGGCTTCAGCAGCCATGATTCCACGGTACTTCTCCGGACAGTTGTCGTTAAGGCTTCCGTCTGGATTCAGGATATTGATGGCTTCAAGGTTGTGTCTCTTTCCACACTCCCAGTCATTAGGGTCATGGGCAGGAGTGATCTTTACCATACCTGTTCCAAATCCCAGTTCGACGAAGGAGTCTGCAATGATTGGAATCTCCCTGTCTGTAAGAGGAAGGGAAAGTGTCTTGCCCACTATATCCTTATATCTTTCATCCTCTGGGTTCACAGCTACAGCCACGTCTCCGAACATGGTCTCTGGTCTTGTGGTGGCCACAGTGATCCATCCGGAACCGTCTGAATATGGATATCTGACCTCGTAGATCTTTCCAGGAACATTCTCATATTCAACTTCATCGTCTGCCAAGGCTGTTCCGCACTTGGGGCAGTAGTTCACCAGATACTTGCCCTTGTAGATGAGGCCACGCTCATATAGTGTCACAAAGGCTTCCCTGACAGCCTTTGACAACCCTTCATCCATGGTAAATCTTTCATGGTCCCAATCACAGGAGCAGCCCATCTTCTCCAGCTGGCTCTTGATGATGTTATGGTGCTTATCCTTAACGGCCCAGGTGCGCTCAAGGAACTTCTCACGTCCAAGATCCTGACGTCTGAGGCCTTCCTTGGCAAGCTGTCTCTCAACTACGTTCTGTGTGGCGATACCAGCATGGTCTGTTCCGGGAACCCAGAGAGTGGGAACTCCTGTCATTCTCTTATATCTGATGATGATGTCCTGAAGGCTGTTGTTAAGGGCATGGCCCATGTGGAGGACACCAGTTACGTTTGGTGGCGGCATGACTACAGTGAAATGCCCTTCACCATCCTTTGGGGCAAACTCCCCCTTCTCCTTCCACTCGCCATATATGCGGTCCTCAAAATCCTTAGGATTATAGGCTTTTGCCAGTTCCACGGCTTTCATACTATAAAAGACCCTCCGTTACTTACTTGGATGATGTTACCAAAAAACACGTTACTTAACAATGGAAGAGGATATCTCTGAATCAATGGATTGGAAAGCTTTGTCCAATATACATAGAAGGGAAAGAAATCATGTATGCAGTCTATACACCTATGACATAAACCTGCCTATTGTGTTAGATTCTCCATATGCAATCCTCAAAGACTCAGTTTCAGATGATGACAGAGACTCCGGTCTCCACACTTATACCAAAACTTGCTGTTCCTACCATAATCTCCATGCTGGTATCCTCCATATACAACATGGCAGACACCTACTTTGTATCCCAGATCGGAACCAGCGCTTCCGCTGCAGTAGGCGTAGTATTCTCCATAATGGCCATAATCCAGGCTGTAGGCTTCACCATAGGCATGGGAGGAGGAATACTTGCCTCCAGGGCTCTGGGAGCCAAGGATAAGAAAAGGGCAGACACTCTGGTCACCTACTCCTTCTTCTTCTCACTCTTAATAGGAGTATTGCTTGCTGTATTTGGAATTATCTTCAATAAAAGAATAATGAGGGCTCTTGGTGCCACAGAAACTATCCTTCCTTTTGCACTCTCATATGCCCAGTATATATTCCTTGCTTCTCCATTCATGATCGGATCCTATGTGCTGAACAACATACTCCGTTCCGAAGGAAAGGCCTTCTATGCCATGGTGGGCATAACCACAGGAGGAGTACTGAATATCATCCTGGATCCAGTCTTCATCTTTGGCCTAAATCTTGGAACAGCAGGAGCTGCCATCGCCACAGCCCTCAGCCAGGCCATAAGCTTCTTCATACTTCTCTATGCATTCATTGCCGGAAAAAGTGAAGCAGACATCGTTCCATCCCTTCTCCACTCCTCTCCTGTCATTCTCATTGATATCCTTAAGACAGGGCTTCCTTCCCTGGCCCGTCAGGGACTTGCCAGCATAGCAACCATATTCCTCAATAGAAGTGCAGCCATCTACGGGGACGCAGCCATTGCCGCCATGAGCATTACAGGAAGAGTCACATTCTTCCTCTTCTCAGCCCTTCTTGGCTTCGGACAGGGTTTCCAGCCTGTTTGCGCATACAACTGGGGGGCAAGGAAATATGGAAGGGTAAGAAAAGCTGTGATATTCACCTTCTCCACGGGAACCATAATCATTTCCGTGCTATCTTTTGGCTGCTTCATCTTTGCTCCAGAAATCGTCAAGGCCTTCATCAGCGATGACCCCTTGGTACTGGAAGTTGGTAGACGTGCCCTTAGGGCCCAGTGCCTTCTTCTTCCTGTCTGCGGCATAAACGTAACAACAAACATGTGTCTTCAGGGAACAAGCCATGTTCTTCCTGCCACATTCCTTGCCATGTGCAGACAGGGCATCTTTTTCCTTCCTTCAATACTGATTCTTCCCAAGTTTCTTGGGCTCACAGGAATCGAGATAGCTCAGCCCTGCTCTGATATCCTGACATTCATTGCTTCAGTTCTTCTCCTGATTCCTTTCCTTAGGGAGTGCTCAGATAAGGAGAAGGAGATGATGAATAGCCTGAAGAACGAAGAAGTATAGACGTAAAAAAGGGCCTCATTCGATTCCAGGCCCTTATGATTCATAGAAAAAGAGGCTTTCGCCCCTTTTTCATCTCATCCCTTTTATTCCAAAGGTTGAAGTCCCTTGATTGAGATATCAACCTGGTAACCTTTACTGTCGAGATACTGAAGAATCTCTTCAAGAGTGTAATCTTCCAGACTGGTCTTCCCCTGGGATACCAGCCTTACATTCTCGCTTTCTGCATTCACTGCAAAGGAAGGAAGAATGTCGTTGGTCTCCTTGGTGTTGGAGCCGAAGAGGGCAAAGCCTCCTACGAAGATGAATACAGCTGCTGCAGCTGCTGTAATTGCAGCAGGAACAGACATCTGGATCTTTCTTCTGAAGAAGGATACCTTTCTGCCTTCAGAGAAGAACTTGGAGTCCAGCTTTTTGAAGATTGCATCCTTGTTTCTATTAAGTTCATCTGGAGAGAAGGTATCCTTTTCCAGCTTTTTATCAAGGGCCCTCATCCCCTCAAGAAGATTTCTGCATGCGGCACAATGCTCAAGGTGTTCCTCAACCTGAGTCCTGTATGGTTCCTTCAGTTCTCCATCCATATAGGCTGAAAGCATCTGTAGATCAATACACATCTCTATCCTCCGCGGCAAGTATTTCTTCCAGCTTTTTTCTGGCCCGATGAACTCTTACCTTAACATTTGTCTCGGAAATGCCCAAAACCTTACCGATTGCCTTGTAATCCAGTCCTGAATACTCCTTGAGCTGAATTACGCTCCTAAGGTTTTCAGGTAGGGAGTTTACAGCTTCCCTTACGTTACGTCTTTCCTCTTCCTCGATTACAGCCTTGGATGAGTCGAAGAAGTTTACGGTCTCGCCCGGCAGCTTCTTCACCTTCTCTACCAGCTGGATCTCCCTCTTGTTTCTCCGGATATGGTTCAGCGCCAGATTCTTTGAAACTCTCAGGAGCCAGTACTTGGCTTCATCCATGGTCGGAAAGGAAATGTTCTTCACGTAGAAACGCTCAAACGCCTCCTGGACCAGATCTTCGGCGATTTCCTGATTGTATACGATGTGCATCACAACCTGCATCAACAGAGTGTAGTTTGCATCGTACACTTTCCTGAAATCATCACGATTGGTACTTTTGACTTCCATCTTATTAACAAAATTCCTATCTAATGGTTACAAAATTTTTTCAAGTATAGGACCTTTTGGTGTGTCCTTTACAAGATATCCTCTTTCTTCCAGCTCCTTTCTGATCTGGTCTGCCCTTGCGTAATCCTTGTTCTTCTTGGCCATTGAGCGCTCCTCAACAAGTTTCCACTCCTCTTCTCCCCCCACCTTTTCTTCCTTCTTGGCAGGAACTTTGTCCAAGGAAAGGGAAAGGACCTTGTCCATCTTCAGGAGCAGGGCAAGCTTATCTGCGTCAGACACAGAGCCGTCCTTCACCATCTTCCACATTACAGCCAGAGCCTCAGGGCACCTCAGGTCATTGAAGAGGGAAGAGAAGAACTTGTCCTTATACTCTGCAGCCTTCTCTCCTAGGACCTCTGAAGGCTCTGTCTTGGCCTTCATTTCCGATACTGCGGCAACAAGGCGCTCACGGGCGCTTCTAGCGTGGTCAAGAGCTTCATAGGAGAACTTCAGCTGTGTCCTGTAGTGACCTGTAAGACAGAAGTATCTATAGTCCAGGGCGTCATATCCATGGGATACCAGAACAGGAAGAGTAAGGAACTCTCCGCTGGACTTGCTCATCTTTCCCTTGTCGTTAAGAAGGAATTCACCATGGCACCAGTAGTTGACCCAGGTCTTACCTGTTGCAGCCTCGCTCTGGGCAATTTCATTGGTGTGGTGCACAGGAATTGCGTCGATGCCACCGCAATGGATATCGAAATGCTCTCCCAGATACTTCATGCTCATGGCAGAGCACTCAATGTGCCATCCTGGATATCCTCTACCCCATGGAGAATCCCACATCATTGCCTGTTCTCCGAACTTGCTGTTGGTGAACCAGAGGACGAAATCCTGAGGATTGCGCTTGTTGCCGTCCACCACGATCCTGGCTCCGCTGAGCTTATCCTCCTGCTTCTGGCCTGCAAGCTTTCCATAGTCATCAATGGTGTCAATGGAGAAATATACATTTCCTCCGGCAGTATAGGTGTGGCCCTTCTCCTCCAGTCTCTGGATAAGGGCGATCATATCCTGGATGTGGTCTGTAGCCTTACATACCACCTGAGGTCTTTCAATGTTCAGCGCCTTCTCGTCAGCAAAGAAAGCATCAGTATAGAACTTGGCTATATCCCATACGCTCTTTCCTGTCTCACGGCTTCTCTTTCCAAGCTTGTCCTCCCCATCATCTCCGTCTCCTGTAAGGTGACCCACATCGGTGATGTTCATTACATGCTTTACACTATATCCTGCTTCCTGAAGAGTCTTGTGAAGGACATCTTCAAAGATGAATGTTCTGAGGTTTCCGATATGCGCATAGTTGTAGACTGTAGGTCCGCAACAGTACATACCGACCTTTCCTTCTTCAATCGGTACGAAATCCTCCACCTTGCGGTCCATTGTGTTATACAGCTTCATGCTAAATATCTCCTTCCTGTAATCAATACAGTTTTAGCCATTATAGACAATTTCCCCATTTCTTAGAAGTGAAGAGCATGGTCTTCACATACTCTACACCACCTTTTTCCCTCATTTATGCAGAAGGAATTCAGATTCCCGCGTATGAGAAATACTGATTGATAAAGGAGATATACAGCTTCCAGTCTTAACATCAGCGCACTGTCAAGCTTTCCCTCTACACATCCATTTCCACTTTCCACTGGGAATTCTTTTCGCTGGAAAAGGTTACCTTTGTCTTTTCCCCTTCCATAGCTATCTTTGTAAGGATCTCTTCCTTTGAAAAGCTTACTGAAGAAAGGCCGAAGGAAAGGGATAGGGACAAACCTTTATCTCCCGAATACTTCAACTTCCACCACTCTCCGGAAAGCGATATGGACCAGTCACCCTTCTCCCTTCCTTCAATGAAGGACCTTTCCACCTTGGCTTCCAGGTCGACTCTACCCAGTTTTAGTCTGCCCTGGGAAGAGAAATGGAGAGACCTGAAGGATGGAGAATAGATTGGGTCCTTACCCAGCTTCAAGGTAAATGAAGCTTCTGCCTTCTCTTCCCCTATGCCCAAGGAGACACTAGTATTCCAGTCCTTTCCCTTTCCTAGGAGATCTTGAACCCTGCCATAGCTGAAGGAAAAGGAGATCTTTCCCAAGTCAGCTCCGCAGAGAAATGCTCCTCTCATATCCAGTGTCTCTGTCAGGGATGTCAGAGCCATGAGAGAGATGTTCCTACTTTTCAATTCTGCTCCCAGATATATGACAGAGAACTCTGTTCTCCCTAGGCTTTCCTTCTGCAGCGAATCGTCCTTTCCTCCAAGAAAGCCATAGGAGAATACTCTTCCTCCGGCCCAGCCATAGCCTAGTCCAAGGCCTTCCCTATCTCCTGAGAGAAGTGAAAAGTCAAAGTCGCCTAAGGTGACGCTGGACGCCAGGAGAGAAGTGCCAGAGGAAGGAAGAGAGAAGGATAGACCTTCATTGTGGCCCCCATGGAAATCCATCAGCAGCGCCATATCTCCCCCTTCGTCTACAGCACCAAAGGAAAAGATGGGCCCAGTGAAGGCTACAGAGAAAGGGGAAACCATATATCTGGAATTTTCGGCCTCCACCACTATCCTATTGGGAGTAAGGGTGACTGAAGCGGGGAAGACACAGAGAAGGGAAAACCCTGCCAATATGAACATGATTAGTCTTTTCATATTTCAATAACGCAGTTTTCTTCCGATTTGTCCAAATTTCTTCTTTTCAATATGTATGGAGTGGAGGTTTTCCTCATTCTGATATATTATGGAACGGAAAGAGAAATCCAATAATCAGGAGATAATAATGGTCATCTTAACCTTGAACTGCGGAAGTTCATCCGCAAAATACCAGGTATACGATTGGGACAACAAGGATGTCCTTACAGTCGGTGTGGT
>JAEDOD010000080.1 GCA_016302165.1 Sphaerochaetaceae bacterium | reverse complement strand
TGTCGTTGAAGGCGTTGTAGGAAGCAGAAAGGGAGGAAGGAGAGGAAAGTGTTCTTCCCTCCACAGAAGGAGTGAAGGGATAGTTTCTTACGTATATGTAGTCTGGAGCACTCGTGTCGCTCTGGAGGTAGCTTGGCTTCACCATATAGCTGCCGGAAGCCGCACTTTTATCAACAAAGCTGGTCTCACTGTAGGAGAGAGGCTGGGAAATGCTCAAATATCCATTTTCGTTTTCCCTGTACACTGTAAAGTATACTTTCTCCTTCTGGAAATCCTCAGGGAAGCTCTCTTCCATCTCCCAGCTGATAATAACCATGCCGTTCAGGTCAGTGGTGGCCTTCAGGGAGCCTTCCTTGATTATTGGCACCACAGCCTCCCCTTCTGTCATGATGGAAGACTCTCCATCCTTATCCTGGGCCCTGACACTTTCCCCTTCCTCTTCTCCCGATACTATGGACACATAGTACATCACTGTCCTGGGATCCTTCCTCTCCTCTGATGAGAGGACAATGACATCTGAAAGGGTGAAAGTGTCGCCATTCAGGTCCCAGACCCTGTCCAGGGAGCTTTCGGAAGTGGCAGAAGTGTCCAGGAATACTCTCCTTACTCTAAAGAAGGACGTGGAAGGAAGACTGTGCCTTACGCTCCAGGAAAGGGATACAGGGAGAGAAAGGCTTCCATCCTCCCCTATTGTCTCTTCCCCCAAAGTAAAGAGTACAGACTCAACCTTTTCGTCTGCCATGTAAGCTAAATCTGAAAGCATATTATCTTCACTCTGGAGCAGAGTGTTATTATCCATTCTGTAATATGTGACTACTCTATATTGATACTCTTTTCCACTTTCCACAAAAGTATCGACGTAGCTTATGGAGAAGGGAGCATAAAGATCCGTAGAAGAAGGAGGAAGGAAGTATTTATCTTCTCCATTTCCAATTCTTGTCCACTGATCTTCCCCCTTCTCTTTTCTTTCGAGAGCAAAGAGGATCTCCACTTCCTCCACTCCCTTGTTGATTCCAGGGCTGGTCCAGGAGATTGGGATTCCATCCTTTTCGTTGGATAGAGCAGAAATCTCTGTTATTCCCTTCGGCACAAAGTCAACATCTGTAAGAAGTGAAACCACATTCCTCTTTATTTCCTTTCCCTCCACCATAAGGACATAGGTCAGGACTAAGGTCTCGCTGGAGCCCACTTCCCTTTCTCCGCTGACTATGGGCAAGGCGTCTTCAGGAATAGCAGAAGAGGAGTAATCACCTTCATAGATAAGGACTTCTGCCTTTACGATTTCCTTTCCTTCATTGAATATGGACACATTGTTGGAATAGCTGATGGAGAAGAACAGCTTCTGGTCCCTGAAATATAGAGACACACTGTAGTCGTCGACTACAGCCCCTTCAGCCATTTCTGTAAACGGGGACTGGATAAGGCCTGTATCGCTTTTCTTCATTGCCCGTACCCTAAACACGAACCTTTTGTCTTCCCCACCACCGAAGGAAGACAGCACAAAGGAGTTTGAAGCTGTGATGTACTTCTTCATCTCCTTACCGGAGAGATAATCCACAGCGCTTTCATATTCCACTTCGTAGTGGGTGGCGTTCTCCACAGCCTCCCAGCCCACCTTTATCTCTCCCTTCTCTGAAAGGGATGTGACCGTAAAGCCTTCAGGAACCTGAAGTGCCCTCTCCTTTGGAGATAGCTCAACCCTTTCTTCCATTTCTGGTGCTATGGAACAGGATACTGACAGAAGGATGGCCATCAGCACACATATATATCTATATACAGACGATTTCATCATTATTACTCTTTTTGCCAAATAGGAGAGTACACATTTATCCCATTGTATTTCTAGTAGTTCCTTTTACACTCTTTAGTATTAATGTAAAAAAATAGAACACATTACATAAATTTCGTTGTATTTTGCATTTAGACATTTGAACTTCTCCATTTGATATTTCAAAAGATAATGCTTGACGAAGACCGTATTGTTTTTCAAAATTATACGTAAATGGAGTTAACTATGAAGAAAATCTATGTATTGATCCTTGCCTTTTTCCTCATCTTCTCCCCGCTTTTCGCCCAGGGAGCCTATGAGGAGGCAAATAAAGAGACTGTAATCTTTGTGGATAGCTCAGGACGAAGTGTGGAGATTCCAAAAGACGTGGAGAAGGTTGCACCCTCCGGTGCTGTAGCTACAATGTTCCTTTCAGCCTTTGCTCCTGAAAGGATGTGCACTGTATCAGGATCCCCATCCTCTGACCAGATGAAATATCTTCCTTCTGTACTTTCTGAGCTGCCAGAAACAGGACAGATGTATGGAAGCAAGGCCAATCTAAACCTTGAGACTCTTCTTGCTTCAGGAGCTGAGCTGGTCATCGACCTTGGGAGCTACAAGGATGGAATTGCTGATGACCTTGATTCTCTCCAGAACCAGATCGGAATTCCTGTAATCTTCATAGAAGCCAACCTGCCCAATATGGCCCAGGCCTTCAGGACTCTTGGACAGATCCTCTCAATGGAGGAGCGTGGAGAAGAGCTGGGAGCCTTCGTCGACGAGACACTGGCCATGGCAAAGGAGAACAGCGCAAAGATAAAGGAGGAAGAAAGAGTATCTGTAATGTATACATCAGGAGCTGACGGCCTTGCCACCAACGCCAAGGGATCAACCCAGGCCCAGGTTCTTGATATAGTAGGAGTCGACAACGCCATAGTAGTGGAGAAGGTGTCTGATAAGGGTGGCGGAAACCAGATCAATCTGGAGACAGCAATGCTTGCCGATCCTGATGTGATTGTCTTTGGAGACAAAGAGATTGTAAAGGAAGTTGCCTCCCTTGATGGCTGGAAGGAAATCAAGGCTGTAAAGGAAGGAAAGTACTGCACAGTTCCATCCCTCCCCTACAACTGGCTGGCAAATCCACCAAGCATGAACATGATCCTTGGAGTCTGGTGGCTTGGAAACCTTGTGTATCCCCAGTATTACGACTACGACATCGGAGAGAAGGCTAGGGAAATCTATTCCATTCTTTGGGGCTATGATCTTAGCGACAGCGAAATCGCAGCCTTGGAAGCAAATTCAACATTCTGAACTGTATCTCCCGTGAAAGCGGGAGATCAGTTTTTTGTATACCTTCACAACCCTTACCGCCGTCTTCTTTTCGAAAACAAAAGAGCATGAGTGGATGGATTAGCTCAAAACTGAAGTTTCCTGCTCTTAAAGATTCACTATCAAGAAAGCATGGCTCCTCTCTTTCCTTCTATCCCTCTCCCCTTTTTTTAGGACTACTGAGGAAAGGAAGGACCTGGGCCTTATCTTTTTTGGATCTGCACTATTGAGGGCCCCGCCTTATATCTGGTTTCAGGAATAAAGTGGCCCCTTTCCCTCTCTCTTTCTGATGACAACCTTCAATTCTTTGTTTAACATTCCTCTTGGAGTACATATGGAGACAACTACTGATATCGATGTTAACAGAGTACTTGAAGTAAGCATGAAGGCTGGCCGTATCCTTCTTGAGAACGGCGCAGAGATTTTCAGGGTGGAAGATACCATGAAGAGGATAGCAGCCCACTTTGGAGTGGAGGAGGAAAACTTCTTTGTACTGTCCAACGGCATCTTCACCACAGGAAGCGACAGAAGGGAGAAGAAGATCTTCGCCAAGGTGGAGCATATTCCTGTACATGGAGCGGACCTCTATAAGGTGGTTGCCCTGAATCAGCTGTCAAGGGAGATTTGCCTTGGCCGCTACACACTATCTGAAGTGGAAGAGAAGCTGGACGAAATCAAGAAAGGTTCCCCTGCCCCCAAGGCCCTTAC
The DNA here is from genome assembly GCA_016302165.1 of Sphaerochaetaceae bacterium. Lineage (GTDB taxonomy): Bacteria > Spirochaetota > Spirochaetia > Sphaerochaetales > Sphaerochaetaceae > Ornithospirochaeta. Next base: position 4,552 of record JAEDOD010000080.1, on the reverse strand, counting down.
AATCCTTGCCACAGCCCTAGGTGCAGGCTGCTTCGCCGTCCTTCTTGACGGAACCATCTGGGATGGTCTCTTTGCCGCCCTTTCCGGTCTGGCTCTTGGGCTTTTCATGGTGTTCATTTCAGGCAAGTATCTATCGAAGATAACAGGAAATATCCTGGGAGCTGCACTGGTGTCTCTGATATGCGTTCTATGCAATGACCTGACTCCTGTGCCTTCGAATATGATGAGCATGATCGCTGGAGCAATAATTCCACTGGTTCCAGGAGTAGCCTTCGTCAACGGCATCAGGGATATTGGAGACGGTGACTACATTTCAGGAGCTGTAAGGCTTCTGGATGCCACCTTGGTCTTCATCTGCATAGCCACAGGAGTGGGAGTGGTGCTTTCCTTCCACTCATATTTCATGGGAGGCATCGTTCTATGAGAGCTGAAGTGATAATAGCAGCCTTCTTCGGCACCATCGCCTTCTCTATTCTCTACAGTGTTCCTTCCATATATCTCCTTTCCTGTGGCTTCATCGGAGCCATGGGATGGGTAGTCTACTCCCTTCTCATGCCATTTTTGGGCACCACAGCCTCCATCTTCTTCGCCACAGTGGCCATATCCCTCATCAGCAGAAAGATGGCTGTGATCAGGAAAGCTCCTGAAATAATCTTTCTAATCAGCGGAATCTTCCCTCTGGTGCCTGGAGCCGGAATCTACTGGACAGCCTACTATCTGGTGTCTGACCAGATGTCGCTGGCTCTGGCAAGCGGATCGGGAGCATTCAAGACATGCCTTGCCATGGTCCTTGGCATCGCTGTAATACATGAGCTTCCCCAGTGGATCTTCTCCGGAAGGAGAATTGGAGGAAAAGCCAAATGAAGAACAAGGCCCTGGTCATCAGCATAGACTCTCTGGAAGATGGAGACCTTCCCCTACTTCTGGAGTATCCCAATTTCCGTGAAGTCCTTCTCGATTATTCTGTGTCGAGAGATGTGGAATGCATCTACCCTTCCTACACTTATCCTTCCCACGGATCCATAATCACAGGATGCTATCCTGACCGCCATGGTATATACCATAACGAGCCCTTTGATCCTGAAAGGGATAAGACAGAGTGGTTCTGGTGGGAAAGGGACCTGAAATGTAAGACAATGCTGGAATATGCCGCAGACCATGGACTCACCACAGCCAGCGTAACATGGCCGGTTACCGGTGGAAGCAAAGGAGACTGGATCATTCCTGAAATCTGGCCTCAGAAGGGAGAAGACCCAGACACAGCCTTCCTTCCCTCCATTTCTCCCAAGGCGGAAGAAATATACAGGAGAAACAGAAACCATCTCTTCTCCCTCTCCAACCCCTTCTATCCGGACCTTTTCGCCATAGGCTGCACTGTAGACATATTAAGGGAGAAGAAGCCAGATTTGATGCTTCTCCATCTTTCAGCTTTAGACACTTCCCGTCACAGTACAGGAGAAGACAGGGAGAAGAACAGGAAAGCCTTTGCCTTCCTGGACGAAAAGATGGGCGAAATCATTTCTGCCCTAAAGGATGCAGGAACCTACAGCCACACCACATTCTTCATTCTGGGAGACCATGGGCAGAAGGACGCTGAATGCTTTTTCTCCATCAATAGAGTACTGAAGGACAGAGGATATATCAGAGACCGACATGACTGGAATATATTCGCCCACCCATCCTCCTTCAGCGCCGAAATATATATCCGTGATATCGCCAAGAAGGAAGCAAAGGAAGCGCTGTCAAGCATAATGAAGGATTACCCTGAGTATATTTCCCGTCTCCTGAGCGTGGAGGAAACTGAAGAGCGCTTTCGTCTCTCCGGTCCCTTCTCATTTGTCATGGAGAGCCAGGGAGGAACGATCTTCCTCCCTTCCTATGAGGAAGAAGTGGTGATACCTCTTGAAGAAAGGAAGACCAGAGCCAGCCACGGCTACTCTCCTGAGAGAGGAAACAGGACCATCTTCCTGGCGTCAGGCCCATGTGCAGCAAAGAACATGGTGGCAGAGCCTTGCCGCCTGGTGGACGAAGCGCCCACCATCCTTTCCCTCTTCGGTATAGAAATGGACAAAGCTGACGGAAAAGCCATCTCAGCCCTTCTTAATCTTCCTCCTGATAGAGATCTGTAGTATCCTTCACGTCCTGCATGATCTCATCCAGTCTTCTGTTCAGCGCTGCGCACTCCAGAAGCTTTTTCTTCATCTCTTCCCTCACATCCTCAGGAAGATCCTTCTTATACATCAGGCGATGCTCCAGGGAAGCCCACTGGTCCATGGCCATGGTCCTGAGCTGGACCTCAACCTTCATCATCCTTTTCTCCTTCTGGAGGAAAATGGGAATCTCAAGAATAAGGTGAAGGCTTCTGTAGCCGCTTTCCTTCGGATTTTTGATGTAGTCACGCTCCTCCACCAATGTAATATCATCCTGGCTGAGGATGGAGGAGCGGAGCATATAGATATCCTTTTCAAAGGGACATACCACCCTGACTCCGGCAATATCGAAGATGCCATTCTCTATGGCCTCCACAGTAAGCGGTATTCCCTTTCTCTTTGCCTTTTCATATATGTGATCCAGAGTCTTGAGCCTGGAGGATATGCTTTCAATGGGGTTTCTGTCATGGGTAAGGGAGAACTGCTCGTCAAGGACACGGAACTTGGTCTCCATCTCCATCTGGGCACATCTATAAAAGGCCATAAGCTCCTTCATCGGGTAGGCGGAACTATGGAGACGCTTCAGCATCTGCTTCTCCATCTTTTCAGCCAGCTTCCTCTTCTTCTCCTCAATGGATTCGGATAGTGTTCCAAGAATGCTTTCTGCCATCACCACTTCCCCCAATGTATAGCCTTCGCTCTGTCTTCACTTACTGCCCACATGGGACTTCCTTCATCCTTCGGATATCCAAGGGCAAGAATCGAGAATGGCACTATATTCTCCGGAACGGAAAGCACTTCCCGGACCCTTCTGATCTTCTCCTCCTCCGGCCACACACCCATCCACAAGGATCCGATGGAAAGGGAGGAGGCAGCAATTATCATGTTTTCCGTAGCGGCAGAAGCATCCTCTGTCCAATAGAGGGGAGCCCTTCTTATGGCCTTATCTGTATTTCCCATGACCACTATTGCCAGCGGTGCAGACAACAGGGGCTTTGCTGCAAGGTTTCCTTTGCTGAGGGCGTCAAGGGTAGTCCTATCTTCAACCACAACAAATTCCCAGGGTCTTCTGTTGCAGGCGCTAGGCCCGGTAAGGCCGGCCTCCAGTATGGTCAGAAGGTCTTTTCTTTCCACTTTGGTGTCTAGAAAGGACCTTACACTTCTTCTTTTCTTTATCGCTTCCAGGGCGTCCATGAATCACCTCCAAGGGAAAAGATACACCATTTATTGGAGGCAAGTGTGTAAATGAGATGTTTTTCTTCCGTTCTGTAATAATCTTTTTCATGGAGACCAATGTAAAAGAAATAGTTTTATACCTCTAACTCTTTGCCTTTTCTTTGCCCAAGTGCTATATTAATCATAGGTCAGATGACCAGAAATTTTATAACTCTACGGAGGAAAACCATATGAAGAAATGGGTTTGCCCAGTTTGCGGTTACGTTTATGAAGGTGAAGAGCCACCTGCATTCTGCCCACAGTGCAAGGTTCCAGGAAGCAAGTTCATAGAGCAGAAGGCTGAGATGTCTTGGGCTGCAGAGCACGTTGTAGGTGTTGGCAAGCAGTTCGGCGCTGATGTTCCAGAGGAAGTCAAGAAGGAAATCATCGATGGTCTCAGAGCTAACTTCGAAGGCGAATGCACAGAAGTTGGAATGTATCTTGCAATGGCTAGAGTCGCTCACAGGGAAGGCTATCCAGAAATCGGTCTCTACTGGGAGAAGGCTGGCCTTGAGGAAGCAGAGCACGCTGCAAAGTTTGCTGAACTCCTTGGTGAAGTCATCACAGACAGCACAAAGAAGAACCTTGAGATGAGAGTCGATGCAGAGAATGGCGCAACAAAGGGAAAGTTTGAACTTGCAAAGCTTGCAAAGCAGTACAACCTTGACGCTATCCATGACACTGTCCATGAAATGGCTCGTGACGAAGCTAGACATGGAAAGGCTTTCGCTGGTCTCCTTAAGAGATACTTCGGAAAGTAAGAGCCATATAGCTTTTTGGGGCACACCGAGTGCCCCATTTTTTGTCGTCTTCAGCCATATGGAGAGCTTACTGCCTCTTCATCTTCTCTCTACCTCATACAGGCCCAATGTGATTAACAGAATAAACCTATGTCCTTATTCCGGAACAAAAGGAAGAAGATGGAATTGGTTTAGATGCAGTGCCCCTTCCCTCCCCGAATCATATTGGGATAGCAGACAGGACAATGATATCCGCTTTGAGTATTATCCAGAAAAGACAGTTATGGATTCATGATTTCCTGATGATTTACCTGATAAGGCGTCAATCTTCCCTCCCCTTGATATCAGGAAATCAAACTAATAATGATGAGTGCTGTACGCTTTCCCCAGGTATGATGATAGATTTCTCTTCCTGAAGCCCTGATTATCTCTAAACAAGGTTTTCAT
>JAEDOD010000079.1 GCA_016302165.1 Sphaerochaetaceae bacterium | reverse complement strand
AACAAGGGTAAGCGTAAGCACATCGTCCTCAATAAGATAGATCAGTAGCCAGTCAGGCTTGATATGACATTCACAGAACCCTTAATATTCGCCTTTGAGTGCATGATCTTTATACTTTGCATCGAGGGGTTTACCTTGACGTAAAGCATCTACGACTTCATCAAGAAGAGTAAGATCAAGGCCACGCTTTTTAATAAGCTAGTAGATTTTCTTGAATGCAGTGGTGAATTTGACGGTATAAATCAATCTTCACTCTCCAAGGCTGCTTTGAGATCTTTCATGCTGATATATCCTTTGATGTCAGGATCCCTTGCTATCCTTTGTGCCTCTGCCATTGCTTCAAGTGTGGTTTGATTCAACTGTGGAAGTTCCACAGCAAAAGGGAGTCCTCCTCTGAGAATGCATTGGCGGAGGAAGATGTTTACAGCACTGGACATATCCAATCCGAGGCTGGAAAACAGACTGTTGGCTTGTTCTTTTATGGTTGAATCTATTCGGATTTGTGTAGGTACTGTTGCCATGATTATCATCTCCTACTTCATAAATAATACTAAAAGTATACATCATCAATTAAGACATCGATTGATGTAAGAGATTGTTCAACATCCTCCAGTTTTCTAATTCTGATGAACGTGTATGCATGCGTTCATAATCTAGTCTGGACCCGTTTCCATAGACCATTATGGCTATGACTACGCCCTCTATCTTGCTGAAAGGGGAAATGTGGCCGTAGCCTTTGATCCCAGAGGCTTTGGTGAGAGACGGGAGAGAAGCGAATGGGGAGAGGAGAATATACTCTCATCCTCCTACTACGGCCTCGCCCATATGGCTGAAAGCCTTGGCCTTACACTTATAGGCCTGTTAACCTTTGACGCAATTAGAATCATCGACTATCTGGAAGAAAGAAAAGAGTGGGGGGAAATAAGGGCCATAGGCTTCTCTGGAGGAGGAATGCAGACGCTGTATCTAGCCGCTCTTGACGAAAGAGTGAAGGCTGCTGTCATCAGCGGCTACTTCTATGGCTTCAAGGATTCCTTTGTCCGTCTCAACACCAACTGCTCCTGCAATTTCGTTCCATCCCTTTTCCTCCACTTTGATGTAGCGGATATTGCCGGATTGGTGGCTCCCAGGCCTCTGGTGATCCAAAGCGCCAGGGAGGACCACCTTGCTGGGGAAAGGGGGCTGGAGAATGTGCTGGAGCCCATGGAGGAGCTGAAGAATGTCTATTCTCTTCTTGGAGCGGAGAATAGAATATGTCACCATATTGTAGGGGGACCTCACCACTTTGAGAAAGAGGGAATAATGGAGGCGATAGACAGCGTATGCTTACACTAAGTGTGGGAAAAAGCGGAGAAGAAGACTTTTTTACAATCCAGGAGGCCCTGGACAGTATTCCCTATGAAGAGAAGGCTGTCATTACAGTAAAGGAAGGAATCTACAGGGAGAAGCTCTTTTCAGACAAGAAGGACCTGGTGGTCAGGGGAGAAGGAAAGGTTCTCATAACGTATTCCGACGGAGCTCGTGAGATACTCGGTGACGGAAGAAAAAGAGGAACTTTCCGCTCCTATACAGCCTTTTTCTCCGGAGAGAGGTTGGTGCTGGAGAATCTTACATTCCAGAATTCTGCAGGATCAGGGAAGGATGTGGGGCAGGCTCTGGCCCTTTATCTGGACTCGGATGAAGCATACCTTTTGCGGGTAACTCTTCTTGGTTATCAGGATACTCTCTTCCTTGCTCCTCTTCCTGACGAGGAAAGGGAGAAGCGGGGCTTCTATGGCCCCAGGTTCCTTCTGGAGCGGAAAAGAAGGAGAACTGTCCTTGAAGCATGCTCCATTAGCGGAAGCGTAGACTTCATCTTCGGAGGAGGGGACGCTGTCTTCAGAAACTGCGAGATAATAAGTCTGGAGGAAGGTTATGTCACTGCTCCATCAGGAAAAAGGGATTGGGAGGGTTTCCATTTTGAAAACTGCATTTTCACTTCCCCTTCGTCCATGGTGGAGAAGGTCTATCTCATGAGGCCCTGGAGAGACGAAGGAAAGGCTGTCTTTTCCCATTGCACCTTCGGCCCCCATATAAGAAAGGAAGGCTTTTCTCCCTGGCCAGGGCGGGAAGATAAGGCAAATCTAGCAACCTTTTCTATGGAGGAATGTACCTTTCTCTAACATAGGTCCTTGACCATTATGTATTCTTCGCCTTTGTCACTGTGGATTCTGTATCCAAGACTTTGGTAGAGGCGGAGGGCATAGTTTTCCTTCTGTACTGAAAGTGATGTTCTTCTGTAGCCAAGGGAGGAAAGAAGGGAAAGCATCTCTTCCATCAGTCTTCTTCCGATTCCTCTATTCCTGTATTCTTTCTTCACAGATATTGCCAGGGATGGAGTTTCGTCATCTATGTGGCCATAGTCGTCCATGACTCTCACCCATACACATCCGACTATTCTTCCGTCCTCTTCTGCGTACAGCAGATGGTCATCCTTTTCTTTTCCGAAGTTTTCCGTATAGACCTTCAGCTCCTCCTTCTCCACTATGGAGTAGGGAGGAGGAGTTTCTCCTTTTCTCACGAAAATGGCGTCGTAAAGGAAGGATGAAAGATCGATTTCACTTTCCTTGTTGTATTTCTTGATTGTGTAGCTCATACCTTCCTAGCCTTGGCAGTAAGGGAGAGGGGAGTAAACTTGAGAACTGCCGTGTTCTTCAGGAGTGTGGAAGTAAGTGCGAAGTCTTTTCCTGTAAGATTCTTCATCATAAGGTTGATTCCCTTCTCCCTTTCCTCTTCGTCCTCCAAAATCTCAATTCTTCCTTCTCCCACAACAGAAGAGAAGAGGGCGCTGTAGCTGCAGTCTCCTTCTCCATCCTTAATGATTTTGAAGCCCTTTTCTATTTCGATGGCTCCCTGGGAGTTGGAAGAAATATAGTCCAGCTTCTTTCCCTCCTTGGCCGAGTGCATATAGAAGACAAAGTTTCCATCCTTCTCTTCAAAGCCATAGAATAGGGGGACTATATATGGTCTATCGCAAATGGATAGGGCAAGGCGAAGCACCTTACCCTCTTCAAGGATTTCTCTGATTTCAGAGAGGTCTGTAATTTCTCTGTCCTTACGTCTCATTTCTATTCCAGCTTTAATTTAAGTTCCTTTCTTTCTGTCTCAAGATGGGAGTACTTCACTCCTGCGGCATCAAGCATGCGCTTACTTGCCTTGGTTGCATCTGTGTCGGCATATTTATCTGAAAGATAGACAATCTTTCTGATGCCGCTCTGGATTACAGCCTTGGCACATTCGTTGCAGGGAAAGAGTGCCACATACAGGGTGGCTCCCTTAAGAAGGGAAGCGTTGTTGCAGTTCAGAATTGCATTTAACTCAGCATGGCATACATATGGATATTTGGTGTCGCACCATCCTCCGGTCCTTGCCCAGGGAAGGTCGTCATCGCTACAGCCCATAGGAAAGCCGTTGTATCCCACGCCTATGATCTTTCTGTCTTCTGAAACTATGCATGCACCTACCTGGGTGTTGGGATCCTTGCTTCTCATGGACGAAAGCACAGCAACTCCCATGAAGTATTCATCCCAGCTAATGTAGTCTTTTCTTTTGTCTCCCATATTTGCCTCTTACTTAGATTATGGTGGGGCGAAGAGATAAGGGCAATGCTTTTTTATAGATCCTTACTTTGGAAAATCCTTATGGAGACAAATGCTGAGACTGTAAGGACAGAGACTGAGAATACTATCAGCATAACCATGAGAAGGGGGACGCTGAGCTTTATGGCGCTTAGCTTTTCCTGGGCCCAAATCACAGCTATAGCAGGAGCAAGATAGCAGACTACGATAAGTATCCTGGCTTTTTCTGCACCAAACTTCAGTGTCATGGGAATAGTCACTCCGCCTGCAAAGGAGGAGAGGGCAAGGCCTGTAAGGACTGTGGTTGCTATTACCAGGCCATTTGTCTCTGTGCCATAAAGACGGGACAGTACCATCTCCATAATTAGTGCCATGACACCTGAAACAATAAGAAGAATAAGTAGAAGAATATACTTTTCAACTACTATGGCCTTCCTGTTGCCCTTATCTGAAACTGCCCTCCTATAGAAGAAGTCTCTTTCATCAATGGCCAACGTGGTCATGAGAAGGGAGGAAGCGTAGACCATGATGATCAGTGACGAGCCGGAGGATCTTAGAAGAAGGGTGCAGACCACTCCAAGTAAGAGCATCATGGCCGCGTATTTCTTGATTGCTACTATATCCTTATAAAATAATGCCTTTGTCATAATCACTCCTCCTCTCCTCTGGCAACCATCAGCAGTATGGTCTCGATATCCGCCTTCTCCCTTTGGGCTTCCGGGTGCCTTGAAAGGAAGGATGAAATATCTGAAACAAGAAGGTCCATGGAGTAGGGGCGGACTCTGAAGTGCTCTACTTCCTTTTCCTTCTCCCAGCCGGAGTCTTTTTCTGCGTGTACCAGGGCCCACTTTTCGTCCAGATCGTTCCTGTCGATGGAGAGAATGAGACGGCCCTTATGGATGAAGATGATCCTATCTGCAATCTTCTCCAGGTCGCTGGTGATGTGGGAAGAGAACAGGATAGCCTTCTCTCCGTCTTCCACAAAGCTCTGGAAAAGGTCCATCAGTTCATCCCTGACCACAGGGTCCAGGCTGCTGGTGGTTTCGTCAAGAATCAATAGGGACGGATCATGGGATAGAGAGTAGGCGATTTCTGTCTTGGCCTTCATGCCCTTTGAGAGTTCCTTAAGCTTCCGGTCTTTAGGAAGGGAAAGCTTAGTCAGGAGATTAAGCCACTTTCCTTCATCCCAGTTGGAGTAGAGGATGGAACCGTATTTCCCTACTTGTGATACAGTGAACTCAAGAGGGAAGGAAATCTCATCGTAGGCGAAGGCGATTTCGCTTCTCTCCTCTCTGCTGAGGCTATCCATATCCTTTCCCTTGAAAAGGATCTTCCCTCCGCTTTTCTTCTTGATGCCTGATAGGCATCCGATGGTGGTGCTTTTACCAGCTCCGTTTTCACCTACCAGTGCTGTGATTTCACCCTTCCTTACTTCAAGGTTGATATCTCGGAGAGAGAAGGCGTCATAGACCTTCTCCAGATTCTTGGTCTCCAGAATATTCATTGTCTTTATCCTCCATAAAGCACTTTTCGATGATTTCCAGGACCTTCTCCTTTTCCACTCCACCTTCCCTGGCTATCTTTACCAGAGTCTCTGCAGCTTCCCTGGCTCTCCTCAGGTTTTCATCTCTCAGGAATTCCTTGGTGACAGTGGCCACAAAGGAGCCTCGCCCAACACCTGTGGTGATGAAGCCGTCCCTGGTGAGATTCTCGTAAGCCTTCTGGACAGTTATGACACTTACCCTCAGATCCTTTGCCAGTGTCCTCATGGAGGGCAGAGGGGAAAGGGGCGGAAGAAGGCCAGACAGGATCTGAGTCTTGATCTGGTTCTCGATCTGCTCATAGATCGGAGTGTCTGAAGAAGGAGAGACAAATAGAGTCATGAAACCTCGATTGTACTTATTGAATAAGTACATTATATACACTTTATGGAAGTGGTCAATATATAAATAAAGGCCCACCTTTTCCGGTGAGCCTTAGTTGGTTGAGTGTCCGATCAACCGAGAAGTGGCTGAAGGGAGTTGAGCATGCCAGGAACAACAGCAAGAAGAGTTCCTGCTGCGACAGCGCTTCCGATGACGCCTGCTACGTTTGGTCCCATAGCGTGCATCAGGAGGAAGTTCTGGCTATCTGCTTCCTGTCCAACCTTGGATGCTACTCTGGCTGCCATAGGTACGGCAGATACACCGGCAGCTCCGATAAGTGGGTTGATAGGATGCTTTGGATCCAGCTTGTTCATAAGCTTTGCCAGGAGGACACCGCCGGCTGTTCCGATTCCGAAGGCAACCATACCAAGGAAGAGGATTCCAAGGGTCTCAAGGTTGAGGAATCTGTCTGCAGCCATCTTGGAACCTACAGAGAGACCAAGACAGATGGTGACGATGTTCATGAGGGCATTCTCCATTGTATCGGCAAGTCTTCCGATGACTCCGCACTGCTTAGCCAGGTTACCGAACATAAGGGCGCCGATAAGTGGAGCAGCGGAAGGAAGAAGAATTGCACAGATTGTGATTACCATCACAGGGAAGATGATCTTTTCAATCTTTGATACAGGTCTCAGCTGGGACATTCTGATCTTTCTTTCCTTCTCTGAAGTAAGGGCCTTCATGATAGGTGGCTGGATTACAGGAACCAGAGCCATGTATGAGTAGGCCGCAACAGCGATGGAACCAAGATAGGCAGGAGCAAGACGGGAAGTGACGTAGATGGCTGTAGGGCCGTCAGCGCCACCGATGATTCCGATGGATCCTGCAACAGCAAGGTCGAAGTTGATTCCAGGAATGTAGGAAAGGAGAAGGGCTCCCAGGAGAGCTGTGAAGATACCCAGCTGTGCTGCAGCTCCAAGAAGGAGTGTCTTGGGGTTTGCAATGAGTGGACCGAAGTCTGTCATTGAACCGACGCCCATGAAGATCAGCACAGGGAAGAGACCTGTCTCGATACCTGCATCGTAGAGGATCTTGATGAAGCCTGCAGCTGCATGTGTACTTGTAGGGTCCACACTGGCGATGTAGGCATATGGAATGTTGGAAAGGATACAGCCCATTCCGATTGGGATGAGAAGAAGTGGCTCGAATCCCTTCTTGATTGCAAGATACAGGAGGAGGAAGCCAACAAGGATCATGACAGCCATGCCCCATCCCTTCTCCTCATGTATGAAGCCGTAGAGTCCTGTTGTAATCCACAGCTGGTAAAGTCCATTGAGTATGTCGTTCATAACTGTAATTCCTTATGAGAGTGTCATGATGACGTCTCCAGCCTGGAGCTGGTCACCCTGGTTTACGTTGATGGATGCTACAGTGCCGTCACAAGGAGCGTAGATTTCATTCTCCATCTTCATGGCTTCCATGACGCAGAGAACCTGGTCCTTCTTTACAGCGTCTCCAACCTTTACTTCGAAACGAAGTGCCAGTCCTGGCATTGGAGCTGTGATGGATGTGCTGCCACCGTTGGCGCTTGGAGCTGCCTTTGGTTCTTCAGCCTTCACTTCCTCAACTGTCTCCTCAACAACTGTTCCGCCGATGGTCATGAGAGTGTCACCAGCCTGGAGCTGAGCGCCCTGGGTTGCAACGATTGCAGAAACCACACCGTCGCATGGAGCATAGATTTCATTCTCCATCTTCATGGCTTCCATGACACAGAGGACCTGGTCCTTCTTTACAGTGTCGCCGACCTTTACTTCGAAGCGAAGTGCAAGACCTGGCATTGGAGCCTTGACTTCAGTGCTTCCTGTGGTCTTTGTGACCTTCTTTGTCTGAGGAGCTGCACCAGCCTTGATTCCATCTTCCACAGCAAGAGGATACTCTACGCCGTTGACGATAGCCTTGCCGCCGTCGATCTTTACGCCGTAAGCCTTTCCGCCAACTGTAACAGTGTATTCATGCTTGTCATTCTTTGAAGCAGCCTTTGGCTCGTCCTTCTTGGTCTGGCTGATGAGTCTGACACCGTTGACCTTAGCCTTACCTGTGAGGTAGAGGATTCCCTTCTCCTTGCAGGCGCCTGCAATGAAGATGTTCTCATCTGTGAGAGGGAGACCTTCTGCTTCAAGCATTGCCTTTGCTGCAGCGATGCCCTTCTTTGGATCTCTGTCGTTGATGTCAACAACCTTCTCTGTGGTAGGCTCAAGGTGAAGCTGCTCAGAAGCAAGCTTTACAACTTCTGGGTCTGGAGCTACAGGAGTCTTTCCGAAGTAGCCGAGAACCATCTTTCCATATCCTTCAGCAAACTTCTTCCAAGGTCCGAACATGACGTTGTTGAAGGCCTGCTGGAAGTAGAACTGGGAGACTGGAGTTACGGAAGTGCCGAAACCGCCCTTTGCAACTGTCTCGCCCATGGCGCTGACAATCTGAGGATACTTGTCCATGAGATTGTTGTCTCTCAGCATCTGTGTGTTTGCTGTGAGAGCTCCACCAGGAAGTGGGAAGAATGGAATCTCTGGGTTAACCTTTGTTGCTTCTGGAGGGAGGAAGTAGTCTGCCATGCACTCTTCGAAGACCTTTTCTGCCTTCTTCACCTTCTCGATGTCGATGTCGAGAGTGTAGTCTGTGCCTCTCAGTGCATGCCACATTGTGATGATGTCTGGCTGACATGTTCCGCCGGAGACAGGAGACATGGAAAGGTCAACCTGGCTTGCACCGGCTTCGATGGCTGCCATGTACTGCTGGATTGAGACACCAGCTGTCTCGTGGGAGTGGAATACGATGTTGAGGTTTGGTCCCACAAGCTTTCTTGCCCTCTTGATTGTCTCGTAGACAACGTGAGGAGTGGATGTACCGGAAGCATCCTTGAAGCAGAGTGAATCGAATGGAATCTTTGCTGCAATGATTTCCTTGAGTATCCTTTCGTAGAAGTCTGGATCGTGAGCTCCTGTGACTCCTTCCGGAAGGCTCATCATTGTTACTGTGACTTCGTGCTTCAGGCCTGCATCATGAATTGCGTTACCGCTGTCGATGAGGTTGTTCACGTCGTTGAGGGCATCGAAGTTTCTGATTGTTGTCATACCATGCTTCTTAAAGAGCTG
>JAEDOD010000078.1 GCA_016302165.1 Sphaerochaetaceae bacterium | reverse complement strand
CAGCTCTTGGATATGGGATGACATCTCTGATGTTCTCAACACCTGTGACATATCTTACAGCTCTTTCGAATCCAAGGCCGAAGCCTGCGTGAGGAGCTGAACCGAAACGTCTCAGGTTCATGTACCACCAGTAGTTGGTGTCATCCATCTTAAGCTCGTCCATCCTGGCCTTAAGCTTATCGTAGTCGCTTTCCCTTTCGCTTCCTCCGATGATCTCGCCAAGCCTTGGAGCAAGGATATCCATGCCTCTTACTGTCTTTCCATCGTCATTCTGCTTCATGTAGAAGCTCTTGATCTCCTTTGGATAGTCAGTGACAATGACAGGTCTCTTGGCAATGACTTCTGTAAGATATCTTTCATGCTCAGAAGCGATATCTGAACCCCATTCTACAGGGAATTCAAACTCCTGGTTGTGCTTCTCAAGATACTTGATTGCTTCTGTGTATGTCATATGCTCGAATGGAGTATTGATGACATGCTCCAGTGTCTCAACAAGACCCTTCAGAACAAACTGCTCGAAGAAAGCCATATCTTCACTGTTCTTGTCCAGGACAGCCTTGAAGATATACTTCAGGAACTGCTGGGCACAGTCCATATCTCCTTCCAGGTCACAGAAGGCCATTTCTGGCTCGATCATCCAGAACTCTGCCAGGTGACGGGAAGTGTTAGACTCCTCAGCACGGAATGTAGGTCCGAAGGTGTAGATGTTCTTCATGGCCATTGCATATGTCTCACCTTCCAGCTGACCGGATACAGTAAGGTTTGCAATCTTACCGAAGAAATCCTTTGAGTAGTCTACCTTGCCATCCTCTGTCTTAGGGACATTCTCAAGGTCAAGGGTAGTCACCTGGAACTGCTCTCCAGCACCTTCACAGTCACTGGCTGTGATGAGTGGAGTGTTTACATATACAAATCCGTTCTCCTGGAAGAACTGGTGTACAGCAAAGGCCATTGTATTCCTGACTCTTGTTACAGCGCCAAAAAGGTTGGTCCTAGGTCTCAGATAAGCCTGGTCCCTTAAGAATTCTACAGTGTGTCTCTTCTTCTGCAGTGGATAGTCATTTGGACATGCTCCGACAAGAGTAAGAGAAGATACCTGAAGCTCAACCTTCTGGTTTCCTCCAAGGCTTTCAACGATTACTCCTTCTGCAGAAACTGCAGCGCCTGTTGAGATGGCATCCAGGAGATTATTATTGTTGAAAGAAGCCTTGTCGATAACAGCCTGCAGTCCCTTAAGTGAGGAACCGTCGTTGATTTCCAAAAAGCAGACATTCTTGCTGTCTCTCTTTGTCCTTACCCAGCCTTCTGCAATGACCTTCTCCGGTCCAGCTTCACGCTTCAGAAGTGACTTGATTCTTTCCTTCATATAATCTCCTTGTCTCTCTATAGAGAAACTCTTTTTGATATGATGTTTATTTCTTGTGTTCGGGTCAAGTAAGGTTCTATTGAAGTAACACTCTCTTTTCGATAATCTCTCAATATGCTTCAGTTAATAGGCCTGAAATCAGATAAAGACACCCGTAAAGCAGAAAGATACTTGAAGGAAAGAAGAATTCCTTTCCAGTTTGTGGATCTTTCTGAGCGTTCCCTTTCTCCAAAGGAGTGGTCTTCCATCTTCTCCTCTGTAAAGGAAAAGGAGGATATCCTTGATAAGAATAGCCAGTATTGGAAGAAGAACGGCTACGACTACAGGGAGTTTGAAATTGAAGAGGAGGTCAAGGAGCACATTGAGCTACTAAAAAAGCCTATTCTCCGTAATGGTCAGAAAGCCCATGTAGGATGGAGCGAAGAGTGGCTGAAGGGAGAGATGTAGATGCTTCACTATGTGGCCCTGACCACAGGGAGCTGTGGTAACTGCTATATTTTCTATGATGGTAAGACTTCCTTCATTGTGGATGTGGGAGTCACATGGAAGAAGCTT
Source organism: Sphaerochaetaceae bacterium (assembly GCA_016302165.1). Lineage (GTDB taxonomy): Bacteria > Spirochaetota > Spirochaetia > Sphaerochaetales > Sphaerochaetaceae > Ornithospirochaeta. Next base: position 7,021 of record JAEDOD010000078.1, on the reverse strand, counting down.
TCTACGGAGCTGGAAATGCATGATATTCCTCTTTCATCCCTTTCTGCTGTGTTTCTGACCCATGTCCATCCTGACCATGCAAAAGGAGTAGGGGTAGTGCAGAGGAAGACAGGGCTTCCTGTATTTGTGTCTTCAGTGTGCATGAGGGATGGAAAGACAGAAATGGAAAGGCTGAAGATGGAGAAGAAGGGAGTCTTTCCCTTCTCCTATGGAGATAGTATCTCTGTTGGTGACTTCTCTGTAGTTCCCTTCCGTACCAGCCATGATTCTCCCGGATCCTCAGGATATTTCATAGACCATAGGGAAGGAAGGATCTTTCTCATGACAGATACAGGAAGGATTCCTGAAGAAGCCTGGAACTATGCAAGAGTATCTGATGTGGAGTTCATAGAGTCCAACTATGACGAGAATATGCTGGAGAATGGACCATATCCAGTGTGGCTGAAGAACAGGGTTAGGGGAGAGTATGGCCACCTTTCTAATGAGGATGCCATCAATTTTGCCTCCGATACCTCCAGGCATGGAGACCAGATCTACTTCATCCACGTCAGCGAAAACAATAATGACACCTCCCTGATTAAGGAGGCCATAGTCAGAAGAATTCCATCCGGAATCTTCTGCAAGGCCTGCGAGAGAGGTGAGATGTTCGAAGGTTTCCTGGGAGATTGAAATCTCATTTCTTCCTGTAGATGAAGAAGCTGGTGATTAATGCTGATAGCGGTGCTACAGCCACCAGACCCACGCAGCCTACAGCTGTCTCGGCAATGGCTGACGCTATTTCCTTGCTTACCACTATGTTCATCAGTGGGGTAGACTGTGCCATATACACCATGAAAGGAACCAGGTAGGAAGATAGATATGCCAGAAGGAGAGTGGATGTCTGGGTTCCGATTCCAGCTCGTCCCACCCTGATTCCTGAAAGGATCAGCTCCTTTCTGCCGGTATTTGGGTTCCCGAGATACACTTCCTCCATTGCAGACACCACATCTACAGACAGGTCCATTACAGCTCCTCCTGAGGAGAGCATCACCACAGAGGAAAAGATTAGGCTGAAGTCCAGATTCCCAAAGCCTGAATAGAGAAGGGATTCGCTTCCTTCCAGATTGAAGCCGTCAAGAAGAAGGAAGGAAGTGGCCAGAAGGGAAAGGATGGCCACTAGAGCGTCTGTTGCTATGGCTCCCAAAATAGCTGATAGAGCCTTCCTGCTGCAGCCGAGAATAAGGGATATGGTGGTGATTGTAAGAAGGAAAAGGGATGCTACAGCTATCAGCACAGGATTGAAGCCCTTGAGAGTGAGAGGTATCAATACTTTCCAGAGAAAGAGTAGGGTCAAGGTGAAGGAAAGGATTATGGCTCCACCATGGATGGAAGCAAATACTATTAGTGCCATCATGAATATGACTGCCACTGCAATTTCCCTTCCGCCTCTCCAGTAGTCTACAGCATTGATGAAGATGGGATTATTGTCGTTGTCCCTTTCAATCAATACCCAGGCCTTGTCTCCAGGAGAGAAGAGCTTATCGCTGGATAGGGTTCCTGAAAGCATATTCACTGCTTCGCTTTCATATCCCTTATGGGAGCCGGAAAGGATTGTGACTTTCAGTCTCTGCTCTCCAACCCTGAAGTAGCCATTGTTGTAGAGAGTGGAGTTGTCTGTATCATCCACTCTTGCAACAGCGCCTTCAGCGTTGTAGTAGATGGCCTTCTGGAAACCTGTGGGGATGAGAATCAAAACAATGCCAAGAATAATGTAGACCAGCGGGAGAATGTATCTTCCCGCTGATCTGCCCCCAATTACTTGGATTGCCTTTCTATCCTTATTCAACATCGCAAAGGGCAAACAGCTTCTTTGCCACCTCTGTGTTGTCATAGCTTCCGACGAAGGCTTCTGCACCCTTGCCGTAGGCATACACTGGAACTGGAAGACCTGTATGTGCGTAGCTTGTCCAACCAATCCCTGCCTTGTTGTTGATGATATGTGTCAGTGTCACGCTAACAGCGTTGTATCCGCCGTAGAGCCTTGTAGACTCCTCGTATCCTGTCTTTGCGTTGCCGCTCTTGTCGTCTTCATATGCCTTCTGGAGTTTTCCATACTCATAGTCGTTAAGCTGAAGAGCCTTGTCCTTTCCTTCCTTCTCTCCATAGTAGAGGCCGAAGTTCTCTTCCACCATCTCCATAAGGCGGTCGAAGGTGAAGGTTCCATTCTTCTTCTCTTCGTTAACCATTGAGTCGAAGGCTACATAGGAGCACTTCTGGTTTCTCAGGATATCGAAGGCTGTGTTGTAGCCTGTAGCTGCATATCCTATGGTCATACCACCTGTCTCATGGTCACCTGTAACGATAATCAGTGTCTCTTCAGGGTGGTCAAGGGCGAAGTCGAAGGCTACCTTTACAGCGTCGTCAAGATCCAATGTATCTCCGATGTTTGCAAGAGCGTCGTTGGCATGTCCTGCCCAGTCGATCTTTCCACCTTCGCACATAAGGAAGAAGCCGTTGTCGTTATAGAGCACGTCGATTCCCTTTCTTACGTAGTCAGCAAGGGAAAGTTCTCCTTCCTGTCTGTCGATTCTGTAGGTAAGGGAGCCGCTGTCCTGAGGAGTGGAAGTATAGGCATAGACCTTACCTGAGGCGCTGTTAAGGGAAAGGATGGTATCTCTATCGTTTGTAACAAGATATCCGTTGTCTTCAAGAATCTCATAGATGCTCTTCTCTCCTTCCTTCTCAGCCTTGTTCACAAGACCGCCTGCGAAGTAGTCGAAGTCAGACTCTGCCATCTGGAGACCGATGTCATAGTAGCTGTTTCTGCTTACTACGTGGGCATAGTAGGCAGCAGGAGTAGCATGGTTGATTGTTACGGAAGAGACGATACCAATCTTCCAGTCCTTCTGGCTCTTCAGCTTCTCTGCAATGGTTTCACCCTGTGTAGCCTTGTCGATTCCAAGACCGATTACTCCTGAGTGTGTCTTATATCCAGAGGAAAGGCTTGTTGCTGTGGAAGCTGAATCTGGGCAGAAGGAGGTTGCGTCCTGAGTGTACTGGATTCCTACTACAGGAAACTGTGTGAAAGTAAGTGGTTCAATGGCGATAAGGCCTGGAATGTTGCTGCCGTTGTAGACCTGGGCTGCATTGATTTCAGGTGATGACATACCGTCTCCGATGAACATGAAGACATACTTGATTCCGTCGCTGTTCTTTACAGCACTGGAAGCCACATTTTCCTGTGTGCCTTCTGCTGCAATGGAAAAGATGCAAAGTACGATGGTCAGAAATAAAAGAATTCTTTTCATTTCGTTCTCCTTAATGATGGAGATATATTGCTTCAGGAGAGTTAAGACTGATGAAGTAATTTAGTTAAATATCTGAAAAGAATACTTTTATCGTTATCTTAGTTTCTCCTCATTTAATTTGTTTGATAATAAGGACTTGTATTTTGAAACCATTTACTCTTCCTTTGTGCCAGGAGTCACTCTTCTGTTGATTGGAAGAGTAGCGGTCATAGGAGGTGAAGTTACCTTTTCATATACAATATTTGTAGCAAGAAACGACAGATCACGCAAAATGAAACAAGTTGTCTCTCCTGGAGCTTGATAGAAGGGAGCCCGGAAATGAGAACCATAATCTATCTGGCACTGTTTCACTTCATTTCTCACTTGAAGTTTTGACGCCACAAATTCCAAAACAGAGCTGGAGATAGGAAATGTCATGAATCAAGTAAGGTAGTAGGCGGAATCGGAGTAGATTACTTCACAAGCCTAAATCCTATATAATATGTATTTGATACCAATTTTCCTTTTCAAGAAAAGTGGAGAGTGTGGTAATCTAGAGAAAATTTTGGTTGTTCGGGAAAGCGTATGAATAAGTCCATCGGTAATAATCTACCTAGAATAAAGGTTCAGAATCAGTTTTCAATAAAGGAGATCATATATAAGTCCGGACCCATTTCCAGAGTGGAGGTCGCCGAAAGACTGGGACTTACTCTTCCTACCATAACCACCAGTGTAAGTAACATGATCCATAAGGGCCTATTTAAGGAGGTGGAGCTTTCTCCTGAGGTGAAGACTCTAGGTCGCCGTGCCATGCTGGTGGACATAGATGAAGGGTACGGCTGTTTTCTGGGTATAGAAATCCGAGGCTCCTTCAGACACGCTGTCATTGTGGATATGAAAGGAGGCGTCAAGGAAAGCCTTTCCGACTTCACTCCCTTCTCTGAGTATGAGGACGTTGTAGAGAATGCATCCTCTTTGTTTTTCTCTTTACTTGGGAAAGCTGGAATGAAGAAGGAGGATATTAAGGCTGTGGGCCTAACCATTCCTGGAATTGTGGACAGGGAAAAGAATTGTCTTGTAATTCATCCAGGATACAGGTGGGCAGATAAAGCCCTTAGCGATGATTTCAGGTCCCTTACTGGCTATGAAGGCGAAATCCATGTTGAGAACAACACCATAGCCAGAGCCTATGCCATGAGTCTCTTTAGCAAGGATGAAATCTCTGATGTGGATTCCTTGGCATATATGTATGTATCTACAGGAATTGCATGTCCTCTTCTTAGCTCCATCGGATCCAGGTTCGGTGAAGTCACAGGTGATGGAGAAGTGGGACATATGGTAATGAATCCAGAAGGCCCAATGTGTGTGTGCGGTAACAGAGGGTGCCTTGAATCATATTCCAGCGAGAAATCCATCATTGATAGGGCTGAGCATCTTTCCTCCTCGTCAGATATCCTTTCATCAATCAGGAAGGAAAAAGGCTCCCTGAATATTGAGGATATAGTGGATGCAGCCCAAAAGGGTGACGAAGTATCAGACTCCCTTATAAGGAACGCAATCAAATATCTGGCCCTGGCCATAGCTAATATCAATAATTTTGTACGTCCAGAGTGCATTGCCGTGGAGTGTGCCCTTTTCTCTAAGGAAGAGTACAGGGATCTTCTTCTTTCCACTGTACAGGATAACCTTTACAGAATAGTAAATCCAAAGAACAGGTTCATCTTCCTTCCAAAGGATGAACTTAGGGGAGCAAAAGGGGCTGCAGCCATTGCCATAATGCATTCACTTGAGGAATACATCCAGTAAATTTCCCTATGAAGGAGAGGAAAATCTGTGTAGACTAGAGATAATTAATTTATTTAATTAATGGAGGGTCCATGTCTCTAGTCGATTTTTCAGTTATAGATGATAGCTCCTTGATTACACCTTCCTTTGAAGAAAGAGTGAAGAATAATCTTCCTTTTCTCGCCCGTGTAGCGGAGGGAGAAGAGAAGTATCAGGACTCTCTTGGTTGGCACACTGTATCAGAGTGGGCAGGAGAGGAGTGGCTTGAAAGATACATCTCTCTTGCTGACAAAGTCAGAAGACATGATGGATGCCTGGTGGTAGTGGGCATCGGAGGCTCAAATCAGGCTGCAAGGGCGGTGTATGAAGCACTGGAGGAGAAGTGCGACAGAGAGATAATCTGGGCTGGTAACACCATCTCTCCCCATTCAGTGGATAAGGTCCTAAAAACTCTTGATGGAAAGAAGAATATATTTGTGAATGTTATAGCAAAGAACTTCCAGACCCTGGAGCCTGGAATATCCTTCCGTGTCATGAGGGATTACTTGAGAAAAATCTATGGAGCTGGATATAAGGACCACATAATTGTCACATTCACGGAAGATACCTATTCTTGGCGCCTGGCAGAAGAGAAGGGATATATTACCCTTCCTTTCCCCCAGAATATTGGAGGAAGATTCTCTTCCCTGTCTCCTATCTCTCTATTTCCTCTTGCTGTGGCAGGACTGGATATCAGTGCCATGGCCAGGGGAGGAGAGATGATGGAGAAGGCCTTGAAGGAGAATTTTTCCCCTTCCAATCCTGCCCTGAGATACGTAACAGCCAGGAACCTTCTATGTGAAATGGGAAAGAGCGTTGAACTTCTTTGCTATTTTGAGCCAAGATTCTTCCGCTTTGCAAAATGGTGGAAGCAACTCTTTGGTGAATCTGAAGGAAAGGATGGAAAGGGCCTTCTTCCAATGGACGTATGCTATTCGGAAGATCTCCATTCCCTGGGACAGTTTGTCCAGGACGGAAAAGCTGTGGTCTTCGAAACATTCCTTTCCATAGGAAAGAAGGATTACTCCTACTGTCTTCATGACGATGATGTGGCTGATGGTTTCAGCTATCTTGACGGTAAGGATTTCTGGGATATCAACAAGGCTGCTGAGAATGCAACTCTCGCCGCCCATTCCAGGAGATTTCCTTGCCTTAAGATGGAAATCGATTCCCTTGATGAAGAGACCTTCGGTTCTCTCTTCTACTTCTTCCAGTTCTCCTGCTACATCTCCTGCCTCATAAATGGAGTCAATCCCTTTGACCAGGAAGGAGTCGAGTCCTACAAGAAGGATATGTTCAGGCTTCTGGGAAAATGGAAGTGAACTACTCTTGAATAATACATTTTCCTGTAAGAAAGGTTCCATCTTCAAAAGCCCTTAGTAAGAGGGCGCCACAGTTGAATGAAAGGGCAAGAAAAATGAGAATCGGAATATGAATGCAATCAGTTTTCTCCTTAAGCCAGCTTCCGCTTCATGCAATATGCGATGCAGGTACTGCTTCTATGAGGATGTATCAAACCTAAGGGAGAGGCATAACCTGGGTCTGATGTCACTTGAGACTGCAGATTCCCTTATAGAGTGGGCATTTTCTTCCCTGGATGATGATGGTGTTGTGTCCTTTGCCTTCCAGGGAGGGGAACCTACACTTAGGGGCCTTGATTTCTTCAGAAACTTCACCCGGAAGGTCAATGAAAGTAGAAGGAAGAATCAGAAGGTCTCCTTCAGCCTACAGACCAACGGATATACAATAAGTGAGGAGTGGGCAACCTTCTTCAAGGAAAACAGCTTCCTTGTGGGAATATCTGTAGACGGGAACTTAAAGGAGCACAACAGAAATAGAATTGACGCGAAGGGGGAAGGTACCTATCTCCGGATCCTGGAAAATGTGAAAATCCTGGAGAAATATGGGGTAGACTACAACGCTCTCTGTGT
>JAEDOD010000077.1 GCA_016302165.1 Sphaerochaetaceae bacterium | reverse complement strand
CTTTTTTCCTTTTCCCATATTGTCTATTTAGAGTCGTCTTCTTATATGCATTTATTATGATACATGAATTATTATGCCGTTTTGTTATGGTATTAGTAGGGCTTCTTCTAATTTACCTTGCCATTAAGAAGAAGATGGAACCTGCACTTCTTCTTCCCATGGGCTTTGGTGCCATTCTGGTCAATCTTCCCTTTTCTGTCATCAGTGGTGAACATGGAATCCTGACCTGGCTTTACAACTTCGGTATAGCAGGCTTTGAAGTTTTCCCACTTCTTCTCTTTATCGGAATCGGAGCCATGATAGACTTCGGTCCTCTTCTTGAAAAACCTTGGCTCATCTTCATAGGAGCTGCAGCCCAGGGAGGAATCTTTTTGACCCTTATTCTGGCATCCTTCTTCTTTCCTCTTCGGGATGCAGCGTCCATTGCAATAATTGGAGCTGCTGACGGTCCTACAGCCATTCTGGTATCACAGCGCCTTTCATCCCAGTTTCTAGGCCAGATAATAATCGTGGCCTACTCCTACATGGCCCTGGTACCGATAGTCCAGCCCTTAGCCCTTAAGCTTTCCACCACAAAGAAGGAAAGGGAGATAAGGATGACCTACACATCCTCCTCTGTATCAAGGAGAACCAGAATCATATTCCCCATTGCCGTTACAATCATCTGCTCCCTCATTGCTCCAGAGTCTGCAGCCCTTGTGGGCATGCTGATGTTCGGCAACCTTCTCAGGGAGTGTGGAGTGCTGGATAGTCTGGCCTCAGCAGCAAAGGATGTTCTTTCTCCTCTTGTAACACTGCTTCTGGGTCTATCAATTGCTCCCATGATGGATGGAGTGAAGCTTATTAGAATGGAGACGCTGATGATTATGGCCTTCGGACTCTTGGCCTTTGTATTGGACACCTTCTCTGGAGTAATCTTCGTAAAGATAGTGAATCTCTTCCTTCCCAAGGGAAAGAAGATCAATCCTCTTATCGGAGGAGCTGGAATCTCTGCCTTCCCCATGAGTTCCAGAGTAGTGGAGAAAATTGGAGTGGAGGCAAACAGGCAGAACCATCTTCTGCCCTTTGCCTTGGGAGCCAACGTCAGCGGCCAGATCGCTTCTGTACTTGCGGGAGGAATAATCCTCTCTCTATTCGCCTAGGAGGTAAGAATGCACGTTTCAGATATTTCATCCATCAATCCTGGAGACGCTGTCCTTTACGCTCTCCTGTCCTGGGGCCTTCTGGTCCTGTCATTGGCAATAGTATTCCTTGTGGTGGCTGCTGTAGTGAAATCAGGCAGAAAAAAGAGCCCCAGAGAAAAGGAAAGCTGAAAATTGAGCTTTTCCCTTTTCCGGGGCCACCAAAAATGAAAAAGAATCAGTTCTCCTTCTTTACTGTTGCTCCATACATGAAGACATTGGAAAGTAAGAGAGAGAAGATTACTGTAGAGATGTCAACAGTATACTTCACATTGGCAATTTCCAGGGAACCTCCAAGAAGCTCTGAGACTGCAGCGATTATGGCAGATAACACTATGGCAACCAGGCTCATGATGAAGGAGAAGATTGCCACCTTCCCAAGGAACTTTCCGCTTTCCAGGGAGAATGGAGTGCCGTCCTTCTCTTCCATCTTGAAGTATACCAGCCATTTCCGTGTTACGAACAATGCTGTAAGGCAATTGACCATACCCATGGCCACCGCACAGTAGGCTGTGGTGAAGGTTTCATCCATCTTTCCCACCATCCTTACAGCTTCAGCTTCCTCAATGAAGCCCAAGGTATCTGCAAGAAGCAGGAAGACCAGAGCTACAAGACACAGGGATGCTCCTACGATACATGCGACAAATGCAATCTTTGCAAGAATCTTGAAGAGTTTCATTATCTTCTGTATTTTTTCCAGATATTCCATTCGTTCCTCCAAATTATGTTACCAGTCAATGATTTATAAATAGAGAGATGTTGTCAAGAATATTTCTGAACACATCATCAAAAAAGATGAAAATTATTTCTACCTATTATATCATAGCATTATACTGCTCGAAGGACCCGTAAATGTTTGCTACAGCACTTTCACTTCTATACATAAGCATTTTCATCCTACTATTCCTTTCCATATACATTTTCTGCAAGTGGAAGACCAGAACCCAAGGTCTATTGCTTCTGAACTCCATAGTCACATTGGTAAACAATGCAGGATACCTGGCAGTAATGCTCTCCGTGACATCAGCCTCATCCCTACTGGGCATTCAGTTTTCATACCTGGGAAGGACATGGATTCCTTTCACCCTGCTTCTCTTCACCCTTGAACTATGCAAAGTGAAAGTCAGAAAATCCTTCCTCATATTCCTGGCCCTTATCCATAGCACCATCTATTTCGCTGTCCTCTTTGCCAAGTTCACTCCCCTCTACTACTCTTCCATAGAATTTGTGGAAGGAGGAATCTTCCCACACAATGTGTATGGCCATGGCCTTCTCCACCACATCTACACTGCACTTCTTATCCTATACATAATCATCGGCCTTTCCCTTCTCTTCTCCGCCATAGCCAGGACAAAGGGAAAGAAGAACAGATGGTGTCTTATCTGGGTAACTTCAGCCATAGTAGTGGAATGCTCATTCTACATCTTCGAGCTCTTAGGCAAAGATGATGCCTTCGACATCACTGTAGTGGGATACGCCATATCCTCCTTCATGATGGCCGTAGGCATATTCCGATATGACCTGATGCATACCCTTGAGAAGGCAAAGGACTATGTGGTGGATGAGCTGGCAGACGGAATCATACTGATGGGCAGAAACGGAGATGTGGAATACTACAACAAAAGGGCAGAAAAGATATTTCCCCTTCTCTCCTCAGACCCGGGAAGGATTCTTTCCTTCATAAGAAACACCATTGAAGACTCAAAGCCCTATGAAAAGGAAGGAAGGATATACTCAATTCTGGAAAAGCCTCTTTTCAATGAGGAGGAATGGGAGGGCACTGTCTTTGTCTTGAATGATGACACAGACCACTACTCCTACGAAAAGAGTCTTGAAATAGAGAAGGAGAAGGCAGAGGAGGCCAATAGGGCAAAGTCTAGGTTCATATCCACCGTCTCCCACGAAATCAGGACCCCTATGAATGCCATAGTAGGAATGTCGGGACTACTCTTGAAGGATAGTTCAGGACTAAGCGAGAAGCAGCAGAGATACATAAGGAATATTGCCTCTAGCGGAGAAGCTCTCCTTTCAATAGTTGGAGATATCCTGGACATGTCTAAGATAGAAGCTGGAAAGATGGAGCTTATTCCCGTGCCCTACAATCTGAAGGACACTGTAGAGGATGTGGCAATGATCATCGAGAACCGCATTGGAGACAAAGACATAACCCTTCTTAGATACATAGATCCAGCCATTCCTTCCTGTCTTCTTGGCGACAGCCTAAGAATAAGGCAGATTCTCATCAATCTATTGAATAATGCTGTGAAGTTCACCGACCATGGCTTTGTCAGACTAAATGTCAACATTGCAAGTGAAACAGAATCCTCCCTTTTCCTACGCTTCTCAGTAAAGGATTCAGGAATCGGAATCAAAAAGGAGGACCTGGAGAAGCTGGGAAAAGCTTTCTCCCAGGTGGACACAGCAAAGAACTATGGCAAGGAAGGGACAGGCCTTGGAATATCCATATCCAAGGATTTCATCACCATGATGGGAGGAAAGCTTGAAGTTGAAAGCACCTATGGAGAAGGCGCTGAATTCTTCTTCACCATAGAGCAGAAGAAGGCAGAGGAGGAAAAGGAAAGCCATGAGGAGAAAGACATTTCATCAGTGAAGGTACTGGTGGTGGATGACTCAGAAATAAACCTTCTTGTAGCAACAGAGCTTCTTTCTTCCATAGGCGTCAACGCAGATACAGCTGAAAGCGGAGAGAAGGCTTTGGAAAAACTTGAGGGCAATAGCTATGACGCTGTCTTCATGGATTACATAATGCCCACTCTAGATGGAGTGGAGACCACCAGAAGAATCAGAGAAAAGAAGGACAGGTCCTATTCCTCCCTTCCCATCTACGCTCTCACAGGAGACACCAGCGATGAAGTGAAGAAGGAATTTTTAGAGGCTGGAATAGATGGAATACTTCCTAAGCCACTGGACCTGAAGAAGATGGAAAAGGTGCTGAGACAATTAAGTAACCACAGCTAACTAAAATCCATCTCCTTACATAGAAAGGAAAAGAGGATATGCCCCATTTCTGGGGCACATCCAAAATGTTTTCTTCTTTCTTCTACTCTACATCCTGCAGAGCTGCAAAATCCTCTTCTCCGGTCCTCACCTTCACTACCCTGTCTACGCTGTAGACAAAGATCTTTCCGTCTCCGATATGTCCTGTATAGAGAGCCTTCTTTGCTGCCTCGATTACATCATCCACAGGAATCTTGCTGACCACAACGTCAACCATGACCTTAGGAAGCAGTGTGGCATCCATCTCTACTCCCCTGTACCATTCGCCTGCACCCTTCTGGACTCCACATCCCATGACCTGGGTCACTGTCATACCTGTGACACCAAGATCATTCATGGCCTTCTTAAGGTTGTCGTATCTGGATAGCTTACATACTATAGACACCTTATACATTCCGCTTTCGCTTACAGTGCTCTTCACCACAGGAACAGCAGCACTCTTTCTTGCTTCGCTGGCCTTTTCATATTCCTCCACTCCAAGGCTCGTGTTGGCGTTGACGCTCATGGTCATGGTGTTGGAGATATCCATGATAGAGAAGCCTGCATACGCTGAGGAAAGGCCATGCTCCGTAGCGTCCAGACCTGTAATCTCCTCCTCTTCGCTGACTCTGAGACCAAGGGTAAGGTCAATGAGCTTGAAGGCTATAAAGATTGTAACTGCTGTCCACAGAGCTGTTGCTGCACAGCCGATGATCTGTGTAAAGAGCAGTGAGAATCCTCCACCGTAGAAAAGACCAGTCAAAGTTGAGAGAGGAGCTGAAGGGGTTGCAAAGAGACCTACAGCTATAGTTCCCCAGATTCCATTCATCATATGTACGGCAACTGCACCTACAGGGTCATCCACGTGAAGCTTATAGTCGCAGAACCACACTCCAAATACCACCAATACACCTGCTACAGCTCCGATAGCTGTTGCGCCCAAGGCATCTGTTACATCACAGGGAGCTGTAATGGCTACAAGTCCTGCCAGGGAAGCATTGAGACACATGGACACATCAGGCTTTCCATACTTCACCCATGTAAATACCATACATACACAGGTTGCAACAGCTGGTGCGACTGTGGTTGTAAGGAAGACGGAACCAAGCTGCTCCACAGAGACACAGGCTGCACCGTTGAAGCCATACCAACCCAGCCAAAGGATGAATACACCAAGGCAGGCGATAGGCAGGTTGTGTCCAGGGAATGCATTCACCTTGACTACCTTACCCTTCTCATCCTTGACGAACTTTCCAATCCTTGGTCCCAGCATGGCAGCACCGATGAGGGCACAGATTCCACCTACCATATGGATACAGTTGGAACCTGCAAAATCATGGAAGCCAATGGCACTTAGCCATCCGCCGCCCCAGGTCCAGTGGGCTTCAATTGGATAGATTACAGCTGAGATTACAGCTGAGTAGACGCAGTAGGAGATAAATCTTGTGCGCTCTGCCATGGATCCTGAGACGATTGTAGCTGTAGTTGCACAGAACACCAGGTTGAATACAAAGTTGGAGTAGTCGAAGTTCCTGTAGTCTGTAATGATGTCCAGACCAGGCTTTCCCAGTATTCCCAGCCAATCTTCTCCCAACAGAAGGCTGAAGCCAATGAGAATAAACACTACAGTACCGATGCAGAAGTCCATCAGGTTCTTCATCAGGATGTTTCCTGTATTTTTGGCTCTCGTGAAGCCAGCCTCGCACATTGCAAAACCAGCCTGCATCCAGAATACCAATGCCGCTCCAATAAGGAACCAGACACTGAAGACTTCTCCGTTAACAAGGCTCATGATCTCTTCCATATTTGCCCCCACAAAAAAAATTGACAAAGGCGCCAAACCTTTTCGATCCAGCGCCTTTGCCTTGCACATTGACTATCACAGTTTTGAGATAATTGTCAATATGGGTCTCGTAATTTTATGTTTTATTTGGTTTTATACCTTAGAAAACTGAGGTTTTTCTACTTTTATCCCTCTTAGTTATCCTCCCTTACATTCCCCCTAATTCTTTCGTTGAAATAAAATAAAACATATCATTTTGCGTTTTTTCAATATCCCTTTTCCTTCCCACTTTTCGTCTTTCTACATACATATATCCTCCGCTTTGTCCTATACTAGAACCAATGGAAATAATTAATGACAAGGAAAGAAGGGAAGCTTTAGCCTCTCTTCTTTTCCGGCTGAAGCAGAAAATTGACGTCAGAAAGGAAATCCTTGATCTCTCTCCAGAGGAGGACGGAAGAGAGGAGGAAAGGTCCCGCTACATTGAGTCCACTGTCTCCACCTACTCATCCTACATCAACGAAATCACTTCTATCCCCACTCTCTGGGCACTCATACGGCTTGAGTGCGGAAAGAGTACTTTCAGAACCCTTATTCTCCTTATTGAGAGACTGTTGTCTCTGATAGTAGAAGAGAGCGACCACATCTTCTCTTCCCGTGTTGCCAAGGCTGTAATCTACACCCGATTTCCCAAGATAGGATTCGAGTATGATTCACCGGAGCCTTTTCCTTCTTTGACTGTAAAACTCCTGGGAGAAGATAATATCCTCTCCACTTTTCCCTACTTCTGGCTCGATATTGAGATTGATGAAAGGAAAAGGAAGACCATATACGAGAAAATCGAGAAGTACTTCAGATACTGCTCTGATTTCAAGGTCGATAAAGGTTCAAGTTGGATTCTCCGTATTCAAGATGACAGGGGCAGGGAATTCTACTTCTCCGGCACTTCCATCTTTTTCCCCTATTGGACCAAGTTCTCAATACACTCCATTCCTCATGACCTAGGCATAAAGGACCTAAGGACAAAAGACAGAATCACTTCCCTATCCATGAGCTATACCCGTATATCAGGAGACAGAAAAAAGGAGACATGCGAAAGATTCTCCCTGGATGAGAAGACAGGAAGGATCAGAGTCACCAAGAAAGATGAGAAGCTTGACCTTAATGTTTCCATTGAGAAGGAGACTCCCTTTATAAGGAATCTTCTTTCCTGCATCGACTTATATTCCTTCAGCCCCTTGATCGTTGACGGAGAGGACGAAGAGAAACCTGATATTGAAGAAATGGAAGGTTGTTCCCTTACTCAATACTTTCTTAGGGCAGACACTTTTTATGGAAGAAGCCTGAGTTATGACGGAGCCTTCAATCGCTATGGTCTTCCATATAACTGGTCAAAGATAGCTGAAAGGTTCAGGGAGGAAATCTTCTACACTAGTGAGCTGGAATGCCTGGACCCTTCCCTTGCCGAGCTTCCCAGAATCACTAAAGACAGTGTTTTTGTAGTGGAGGTGGCCTTCTCTCCAGATTCCAAGCTCTACTCCTATATCGCTCCTGACGATTCCTTCATCCCCGGCACCAAAGCTTTGGTTCCTGTGGGAGATGGAGGAATCCTGAAGGTGGTGACAGTCAAGAAGCTTGTGGTCTACTCATCAATAGGAGATAAGGAATTCCTGAATAGACTAAAGAAGATAGTGAGCCACTATCCTAAAGAATAATATTCTTATTTAGGAATATTATTCAAGAAATTATTATAGAAAACTTCAAATAATTAGGAGGAGCCGAAGCTCCTCCATACTCATCCCCGATTTTGCCTTAGTAGTTTTCAGCAAGCACTTCGAAGTAGCTCTGTGGATGATTGCAGGTTGGGCAGACCTCTGGAGCCTTTGTTCCAACGATGATGTGTCCACAGTTTCTGCATTCCCATACCTTTACATCGCTCTTCTCGAAGACAGAAAGAGTCTCGACATTCTTGAGAAGTGCTCTATATCTCTCTTCATGATGCTTCTCAACTGCTGCTACAAGACGGAATCTAGCTGCAAGCTCAACAAAGCCTTCCTCTTCAGCTGTCTTGGCAAATCCTTCATACATATCTGTCCACTCGTAGTTCTCGCCTTCTGCTGCAGCCTTAAGGTTCTCTGCTGTATCACCGATACCTTCCAGTTCCTTGAACCACATCTTAGCGTGTTCCTTCTCGTTGTCAGCTGTCTTCAGGAAAAGAGCTGCGATCTGCTCGAAGCCCTGCTTCTTTGCAACGCTTGCAAAGTAGGTATACTTGTTTCTTGCCTGGCTCTCACCGGAAAAAGCTTCCATGAGATTCTTTTCTGTCTGTGTTCCACTGTACTTGTTAGCCATTTTTTTCTTCCTTTGTCATATAGACTAATATTTTCTTCCCCTTAAGGAGAAACAATGCCTTTTTCCCTGCACTCAGGGCAAACCCAATTAATCTTTAGGTCGTAGGACTCTATATGCTGCCCCAGTTCCTTCTCAATGGAAGAGGAAATGTCTGAAAGAAATACATCGCTGATCTTTCCGCATTTGGAACATAGAAGGTGGTCATGGCGCAGAGTTCTATCGAATCTGTCTCCACCCTTCTCTGTCACAACTCTTCTGACCAGTCCTTCTTCGCTCAGCTTATTGAGATTGTTGTAGCAGGTGGCTTTCACCACTCCTGGATACTTCTCCTTAAGCCTTTCATAGACCTCGTCCACTGTGGGATGGTCATGAGACTCGTTTATGATCCGCAATATTTCAAGTTCATACTTTGTCACGGCCATCTCCTTTTAGATTAATTCTAAATTTATTATATTTATTCTAATAATAATGTCAATTATATTTCTCATTATCTTTCTTTATTATGCCCCGACTTTCTGAAATTTTGATAGCCAATCAAAGGATAATGTATGGAAAAACCATTCCAATTCCTTGAATAGAAAAAAACAGTTGATCATGCACCTCAGTTAGCCGGAAAGAGGCGCAAAGGGTTATGCTGTAACTTTTTTGAAACTAGTTGTGGTCATGTGGCCACTTCCAAAAAGGTTTTTCCAGAAAAGATACGGCACTGTCTACTTCTGGAAAGGAAAGTAACAATTCAGTCAC
>JAEDOD010000076.1 GCA_016302165.1 Sphaerochaetaceae bacterium | reverse complement strand
TTCCATTACTGGGCTCCGGCATATGGAGACAGGAATGTAAGATGCCCGCTTTTGTATGGGCGGGCATCACAGTTATTTGGGAAAGGAAGATCAGAAGAACCAGGGTGCTTCAGCTATTGCCCTTTCAAGGCTTCCAAGTCTCTCTCCTGTCCTATCAATTACCTCATGGCCACAGAGAATGTCCTTCTCCTCCCCCCAAGAGGATACAGTACGGAAAATCCTCTCAAGTCTATCGCCAGTCAAAGCATTGTCCACATCTGAGAAATGAGGATGCTTATCACCATATAGAGGGTGACCTTCCTTGAGAATACAGGAAGCAAAGTGTACATGATCAGAGAACTTGATTCCCTTTTCAAGAGACAGCTCAACTTCCTCTCCCAGCTGGGCAAGATGGCTTGTATCAAGAGTAAGAAAGAAGTTTGGGCAGCTTCTACGGATTTCTTGTGTTATTTCCAGGGATAGATCTGTAGGACCAAGAAGCTGTCTGGCATCAACAGTCCGATCTCCTGTCTCCAGGACGATTTCCATGTTTTCAGCTTCCTTAGAGAGAATGAGCGCACTATCAATGAAAAGATCCAAGGCCTTCCTCTCCTCTTCTTTTCCTGGATATCTACCAGTAGTGATCAGCACCTTCCCTGCTCCAAGAATACGGGCGCTTTCAATGGCTCTCTTTACCAGGGTAAGGGCTTCCTGGCGCTTTTTTTCATCCAGATCACAGAGACTATAGCCCTGGGTTTTCTGAACTCCAGCAATTGGATATACATCACAGTCTATGGAGCTATCTTCTATGACCTTTCCCATTTCCTTTGCCATATCAAATGGAGTGTAAAGCTCAATGGTATCTGTCCTGGTCTTTTCAAGAATCGATAGAGCATCAGAAAGCACTCTGCTATCTGTTGCACTCTGGGGAACAATGGCGGAAAGTACAACGCTACGTCTAATCATATTTCTTCCTTCAGTGGTTTCACCCACAATCTTTCTACTTCTCTTTTTATTTCATCACTGATTCTGAAGTCAAGAAGAAGTGCATTTTCCTTTACCTGCTCCACCTTCCTGGCCCCTATGACCAGACTCATGGAAGGAGAAAGGGATAAAGCATAGGCGGAAAGAAGGACCTGAAGAGGAATGGAGCAGTCTTGAGCAATTCTCTTCAAAGGCAGAAGAGCTTTATTCACCTTCTCAATGTTCTCCTTTCTGAACCAGGGATCACTTCTCTTTGCTGATCCAACTATCTCTCCTCCAGGAACAACCTTTCCTGTAAGGAGACCACGTTCCATAGAGGAGTAGGCCTGGAAAAGAACTCCCTTCTCCTCTGCAAAGCGGAGAATATCCTTATTCTTCTCTTCAAGGAGGCTCCATCTTTCCTGGAAAAGGACAGGTCTTCCTTCTCCCTTAAAGTAGCCTTCCAGAGAAAGAGGAGTATTGTTGCAGCTTCCCCACGCTCTTATCTTCCCTTCCTTCTTCAGCGCCTCCAGCGTCTCCACTGTCTCTTCAATGGAATCCACAGGGCACTGCCAATGGGTGAGAAGAATATCTATGTAATCTGTACAGAGGCGTCTAAGGGAAGCTTCCGTCTGCCGTCTGATTGCCTGAGGCTTCAGATTTCGCCATACCTTGACCCCATCTCGCTCCTTATGGAGCATAGAGCCGTCTTCTCCCCATTCAAGACCACACTTAGTGGCTATAATCACCTTATCCCTTACGGGAGGAAGAACCTTGGAAAGAAGGGTTTCAGAAAGACCGTTTCCATAGGCTGGAGCTGTATCGAAATAAGTGAATCCATAGTCTAGGGCTGCAGAAAGAGCTCTGAGAGACTCTTTCTCATCGTTTGGGCCCCAGCTGTCTCCTCCACCTATGGACCAGGTACCGAAGGCAATTTTCAATCTTTGATCATTTCTTTCCATAGAAAGCCTTTACCTCTTCAATACATGAGGAAGGAGAAGTAAGGACAGTGCTTCCTGTGGCCTCCTCCACCTTCTTTTGAGCAGAGGCCATACTGGCCTGAGCCAGGACTATAGTGTCAAAACCAGGATGCTTTGAAGCTTCCTCTCCAAGAATGATATCGTGGGTTTCAACGTCTCCTTTCTTCAGTGCATCCATGGCATCTGTTCGGAGGAAGGATACCACTTCAGCCTTCTTTCCCATTCTCTCCAGTTCCCCATTGATTCTACCGACAGTAGGACCTACTGTTGTGGGAGCTGTTGCCAGCACCATAATTCTTTCACCTATCTCTGCAGCCTTCCTGCACATGGCGCAGTCTATGGTGACTATAGGCTTCCTGACTTTGTCTTGAGCCTCCAGGACATAAGGGGTAAGGGATGAACAGGTCACTACCACCAGATCGCTATCCTCTTCCTCTGCAACACGGAGATCTGCCAACAGCCTCTCCCTGTTCCAGTCATTAAAACACCCTTTTTTGTTGGTATTGGATACAAGAATCTCGTCTACCACATTGGTCATTTCGATCTTCTCGCCCATGGCTTCCTCCAGCGTGGAGGGAAAAGAGTCATAGATGCTTCTGACAGTATGGATCAGTGTGATCTTTTTCATGCTTTACTCCTTTTAAGCCATAAAGGGGGGCTGGGCCCCCCAATATAGTCAGATTATCCTTACTTTCCGATGGAAACAAGGTAATTCTTCTGATACTCCAGCATGTAAGCTTCAGCTTCAGCACCGAAGAGATACATTGGCTCAAGACCGTTCTTTGCGAGATAAGCCTTGAATTCAGCTGTCTCGCTGGCCTTCTTCAGACAATCAGCCCAGAATGCATAAGCTTCGTCGCTCATTGCCTTTGGTGCGCTTACGCCTCTCCATACAGGAACTTCAACATTGTTGAATCCGAACTCAGAGAGAGTAGGAGCATCCTTAAGGGACTCTGTTGAGAAGCGTGTTGTGCTGAGAGCAAGAACTGGCTTCATCTTTCCAGCTTCAACATACTGGGAAGCAGCTGCTGGCTTAGACATACACAGATCTACATGGCCACCCAGGAGAGATGTGATAGCACCGGAAGTTGCATCGTTGGCAATGTAGGAAAGCTGAGATTCTGCGACACCGAGCTCTGCAATGAGCTTGTTGTATGTCTCGATATCGTCGCCCTTACTTCCTGCGATGACAATCTTTGCACCGCTCTTGAGGGCATCCATGATTTCCTGCCATGAGGAATACTTGGACTGCTCGCCAACAAAGAGGAGCTGCTTGTCTACAGCCATGATAGCAAGAGGTCTGAAGTTCTCCACTCTGTTATCTGTGTTCTTGACCATTGGCATAAGGTCGCCGCTGTTGAATGTCAAGAGAGTGTAGTCAGCCTTTGCCTTGTTGGTTGTAGAAACCTGAAGTCTTCCAACCTCGCCGCTTCCGTCTGTGATGTACTCTGTGACGATGTTGGCATCTGTGATTCCGTTGACCTTCATTGCATCCTTGATCTGGGTTGTGAAGATGTCAGAACCTCCGCCTGGCTTACTTGTGCAGACCCAGGAAACATCCTTGGTAGGCTTGAAACCAGCACTAGCTGTCTCTTCTGTGCCGTTTGCGAAGAGAGCACAGACCATGAGAGCTGAAAGAACGATTGCTACGAACTTTTTCATTTTTTTCTCCTTTTTTGGTTATCCAAATTATTTATTTTCCTTGTTCTTGAGTATTCCAAGCTTCTTCAGCAGTGCACGCACCAGCGGAGTAAGGATCAGAACACAGAAGACAATGGTCAATACAGTTGAAATGGCAGAGTTGAAGAAGACCTTTGAAGTACTTCCGCCAGAGATGACGAAGGCCTTTCTCATGTTATCCTCCAATAGCGGTGCCAATACGAACGAGAGGAGCATAGGAGCTGTAGAATAGCCGCTCTTCTCAAAGAGATATCCGCATACTCCTGCCACCAGCATGATGATTACGCCGTAGAAGGAATAGGTATCTGAGTAGGATCCCACTATACATACTACAGTGATGATAGGAATCAGGACCTTTACTGGGACAGCCAGGATCTTCAGAAGCATTGGGATAACTCCCAGGGCGATCATCAGGGCAAAGATGTTTGCAAGGAAGAGGGATGCGATGAGACCCCATGCAAAGTCTGGCTCATTCTGGAAGAGAAGTGGTCCAGGGTTGAGACCCCACATCATCAGTCCTCCAAGAAGGACCGCACCTGTTCCGCTTCCAGGAATACCCAGGGCAAGGAGAGGAGCGAAGGCACCTGCAGCTGCTGCATTGTTTGCAGCTTCACATGCAGCGATTCCTTCCATGGCACCTGTTCCAAGTGGCTCTTCACTCTTGAATGCCCTCTGGACAGCATATCCAAGGAATGCTCCTGTTGTTGCACCTGCACCAGGAAGAACACCCACAAATGTTCCAAGGAAACCTGATCTCATGGCAGGGAAGATGATCCTCTTTACATCATGAAGGGAAAGAAGGCTTCCGCGGATGGTAAGACGCTCTGTAATTCCGCTTTCCTTTGCCTTTTCATCCTTCTCATCCATAAGCTTCATGACCTGGGCAAAACCTACAGTTCCGATTACGAATGGGATGAACTTCACTCCTCCCAGGAGATAGACGTTATGGAAGTTGAATCTTGGAGATCCAGACTGAAGGTCCATACCGATGGATGCCACAAGAATACCAAGAAGTGTAAGAACAACTCCGTTGGTAGGATTGGATCCCACCAGCCAGCCGATACTTGTCATGGCAACAAGAAGCAGGATGGTCATTTCAGCAGGGCCGAAATGAAGACCAGCGTCAGCCAATGCAGGGCCAAGGAAGGCCAGGATGATCATACCGATGGTTCCACCGATACAGGAAGCCAGGTTTGCTGTAAAGAGGGCCTGACCAGGTCTCTTTCTGACAGTTGCCATAGGATATCCGTCAAGGGCTGTCATGACAGCTGGGCTATCTCCAGGAATATTGAGGAGAATGGCTGAGAAGGCTCCACCATACATATTGGAGTAGTAGAGAGCTCCAAGAAGGACGATGGCTGTAGTTGGGTTGAACTTATAGGTCAGAGGCAGAAGGAGAGCTACTCCAGCAAGGCTTCCGATACCAGGCATTGCACCTACAATAAGGCCAAGGAAGGCACCAAGAAGACATGCTCCGATATTCTGGAATGTGAATACTACCTGGAATCCATGAAAAAGTAATGCAAAGTTTTCCATATTCTACCTCCCTTAACCGAATATCAGCTCGCCGATGAAGCCGATTGGGAACTGGATGTCCAGCCAGATGCGGAAACAACCGATTACGATGAATGAAACTATGAGAAGGGCAATGATTGTTGTGGTCCAGCTCTGCTTCTCATAGACCTTCAGCCAAAGGAAGACGAAGATGAGAAGGGATGGAATCATTCCGATTACATAGGTGGCTGCAATGATCAGAAGCACAGCAAGGGGAACATACCAGTTAATGAGTCTGAACTCTGCTGTAGGGCTTTTGAGGCCATTGATGAATGCCAGGACAGAAAGTGCGATAAGACCGATGGATATGATTCCAGGGAAGAAGCCCTTGGTAGGCTTCATGGCCACTGAATCCCAGAAGCCATACTGGCCGAAAGCTATGGAAGCGAACAGGATTCCAATGGCACAGGTAACCACAGGAACGATTACCTTTGTAGGAATCTTGACAACCTTTTTGTCATCAAACTTCATATCAGTTCTCTCCCTTCAGGTGGGAAGCCATTCTGGAACACATCTTGACAGCGTTCTCGAAGGCAGAGGTCTTTACGATTCCCTTTCCAGCGATATCATAGGCTGTACCATGTGCACAGGTTACGATTGGACATGGAAGTCCACCTGCAATTGTGATTCCCTGCTCGAAGCCCTTAAGCTTGAGGGCAATCTGTCCCTGGTCGTGATACATTGTTACAACAGCATCGAAGTCACCGCGGAAAGCCTTGATGAATGTGATGTCTGATGGATATGGACCGGAAGCATTGATGCCTCTCTTCTTTGCTTCTTCAATGGCTGGAGTGATGATATCGATCTCTTCCCTTCCACAAAGTCCGTTCTCTCCTGCATGAGGGTTAAGGGCACAGAGTGCAAGACGTGGCTCCTTGATTCCGCTGTTGCGGAGGGAAACGTCAGCAAGAGTGATGGCTCTAAGAATCTTCTCTACAGAAAGAGTCTGGGCAACTTCACTGATTGGAATGTGGCTTGTGGTTCTTGTGGTCCAAAGCTCCCCTACTACGTTGATCTCGCCGAAAGGAGCTGTGTGGTTGAATTCGTGGGCAAGAAGGTGATGCTCAGATTCAAATGGGCAGCCAGCTGTCTTCATGCCGGCCTTGTTGAGAGGACCGAAGCAGAAACCTTCAATCTTCTTTTCCTTATAGAGCTCCACAGCATAGGTGAGCATATCCAGGTTTGCCCTTCCGCACTCGACTGTAAGAGTTCCAATAGGAGCACAAGCTGGATCAAGATTATTTCTGTCAAGCATAGGATAATCTTCGCCTTCGTTCCATGTAGCTTCCTCAACGGAAGAAACGACCTTTACAGAAGCCTTTACTCCCTTGAATACGAAAGCGCGGTCAAGAATTCTCTTGTCACCGATGATGATAGGTCTGCAAAGGGAATCGAAGAATCTTCTGCCGATAAGGTCTGCAACGATTTCAGGTCCGACACCTGCACCATCACCAAGCAATATGGCAATAACTGGTTTATACATAATGGTCTCCTTTTTTTGTCACACCAACTAATATGAAAAACCCATGCCAATTTTAAGATTGTATACAATTTTTCTTAGTTAATTATTGCAATTACAGTAGTTATGAAACTGCTATAAAATTTTCCGAAACATTGAAATAATTCAATAATGTTTCAAATAATGTTTCAGTTAACGTTTCATTGTGTTTCATGAACCATTTCTAAGGAGGTTTTTGAAACATTGGTAAACCGATTTAACTTACATTTGTTTCAAAATGTGTCAATTATTAAGAACCTTGAATTTTCGCCAGAGGGTGGTTCTGCTTATACCTATGGATAGAGCAAAATCATTTAGCGTAAGGCCAGATTCCACATATCTCCTATATAGCTCTTCAGATGTAAGAGGAATCTTTTTCTCCTCGCTGGCCTTTTTCTCCCCTACGCTCACATCGATTTCCTTCAAAGTATCTCTGGTGATGCAGTTGGAGGAGCTGAAGATTACAGCCCTTTCCGCCACATTTCTCAGTTCCCTGATGTTACCTGGCCAGGAGTATCCCTTCAGGCACTCCAGGGCATCCTTCTCCACCATAGGAGGCACAATATTCAGCGCCTTGCTCTTTCTTTCCACGAATCTCTTGAAGATGGCAGGAATGTCATCCAGCCTTTCCCTGAGAGGAGGAATGTGAAGGGTAAGAAGATTGATCCTATAGTACAGGTCCCTTCTGAATAGGCCTTTCTCTATGAGATCAGGAATATTCTGGTTTGTGGCGCTCATTATTCGTACATCCACAGGAATGAACTCATCTCCACCGATCTTCCTGATCTCCCTTTCCTGTATGACCCTCAGCAGTTTAGCCTGGAAGCGTATGGGCATCTCACCGATTTCGTCCAGGAATATGGTTCCTCCCTGAGCCAGTTCAAAGAGACCTGTCTTTCCTCCCTTCTGGGCACCTGTGAAGGAGCCTTCGGTATAACCGAAAAGCTCAGATTCCAGAAGCTGCTCTGAAAGGGCGGCACAGTTTACAGCTACAAAAGGTTTATCCCTACGGGGGCTGGCATTATGCATAGACTGGACGAAAAGTTCCTTTCCGGTTCCTGTCTCTCCAGTCAGAAGCACATTGCCTTCAACATGGGCATAGCGCAGGGCCTTGGCCACCAATTGCTTCATCTCCACCTGTTCTGTAACGATATCAGAGAAGGAATACTTTGCTGTAAGGCCCTTTTCCTGAAGCTTGGACCTTATCTTCTTCTCGGTCCTCCTGATATCCTCCACCAGCCTTAAGGACACATAGGTAGCCCTCTTCTCCCCTTCTATGTGTACAGGATGTTCTGTTATCAGCACTGTCTGGTCACCTATGGTCTGGACCACCTCCACATCATCACAGACGCTATATATCTCCAGGGGGAAAAGCTCCTTTGCATCCATTCCCACCAGGTCAGGTCTACGGAAGAAGGAGGATGCTGCATGATTTGCGGCTGTAATCTTTCCTTTGTCGTCAATAATGAGAAGAGAGTCTGGAGTATTGTTCACCAGGGATTTCATGAGACCCAGTCGGGAGCGCTCCCTATCCAGGATATGGGCTGCAGTTATTGCATCCTTGATAGAGCTTTCGATGGCGCTGGGACCTGTCTTGATGTGTACATATTCCAGTCCCATCTTCTCTGACACTCTCTTGAGGGTAAGACCGCCTATGAACACTTCGCAGCCTTCCTTCACCATCTCCCTCAGAGTGCTTTCCATATGCTCTTCTCCCCTGACCTCCCGCATAACCACCTCAATGCCAAGAAGCTCAGTAAGAATGGACGCCGAGCATATTGAAGAGGAAGGAAGAATAAGTCCTATCTTCCTGATGCCAGGAAACTTCTTCTTTGCCTCCAGAAGAGCAGAAGAGACATCGAAGGCATCCATCTTTATGTCCACAATGGTGGTTTCCGGATACTTTTCAGAAAGGGCCCTGCTGGTCATTCCCCTTACTACTATTATGTCATAGTCGGAAGCCCTGGATAGATTTCTTGCATCTGTTCCATACATGAAGGAGGTAGTGAAATGGACCCTGGGATCATGGGCCTTGGCTATGGCCTCTTCATACTCATGGAGGAGTTCCTCATAGGGAACGATTACAAGAACTTCAATCATAGGAAAATTGTATCACAGAGTTTACCCGATGTTTAAGAAATGGACATGAACTTTTTCAGAAGCTTAATGTATAGCTCCGAAGGAAAAGGATACTTATGGAACAATAAAATAGCCGTCACACCTAATTCATTGCATGAATTAGAATAACTCCAGCTTTAAACAAATTGGTCCCAATGTTTAGACAAAAACGAAAAGGCCGTAACTCCATTTCTCCAACTTCGTTATATCAAGTGTTCGAGAGAACAAAGGAGAAAAAAATGAAAAAAAGAAGCAGAGCAATATTCACCCTCATATCCCTATGCCTCATTCT
>JAEDOD010000075.1 GCA_016302165.1 Sphaerochaetaceae bacterium | reverse complement strand
TAAAGGATACTGTAGAAAATGGGCTGCCAATACTATTTGACAGCCCAATCTTTGTCTTGAATCCAGATTATTGTTTTCCGCCCTGGAAAAGGTCCTTCATGGATCCCAGGCTGGAAAGGACTCCTGTAGCCTCATAAGGCATATAGATCACCTTGTTGTCTTTTCCGTCCACCATTGTAGACAATGTCTCGATATACTTCATGGCAATAAGGTAGTTTCTTGCGTCCTCACTGTTGCCGAAGGCTTCTGTGACGATTCTGATGCTTTCCCTATCTGCTTCAGCTCTCTTGACCTTGGCCTCAGCCTCACCTTCAGCCTTGAGGATGTTGGCCTCCTTCTCTCCCTGGGCCTTGTTGATGGCGCTTTCCTTGAAGCCTTCTGCCTCCAGAATCTTGGACTGCTTGTCACCTTCGGCAAGAAGGATTGCAGCACGCCTGTCACGTTCAGCCCTCATCTGCTTCTCCATGGTCTCCCTGATCTCCTTTGGAGGAGTGATATCCTTCAGCTCAACCCTGTTCACCTTCACGCCCCACTTGTCTGTAGCTTCATCAAGAATCTTAGTAAGTTTACCGTTGATGGTATCTCTGGAGGAAAGGGATTCATCCAGCTCCAATTCACCTATGACATTTCTAAGCGTTGTCTGGGTAAGCTTCTCGATTGCATTGGGAAGATCTGCAACTTCATAGACAGCCCTCATTGGGTCTGTGACCTGGAAGTAAAGGAGAGCGTCAATTTCGATGTTGACGTTATCCTTTGTGATTACGTTCTGCTTAGGGTAGTCGTAGACCTGTTCCCTAAGGTCTATCTTCGACACCTTCTCTGTAGGAGTGATGACGTTGTCACCACGGACCTTTGCACTGGTGCGCCATAGAATACTTCTAGGCTTCTCGATAAATGGAATCAGGATATTGATTCCGCTCTTGAGAGTACGCGAATACCTTCCAAGCCTCTCTATTACCATGGTCTCACCTTGGCTGATGATTACAAAGCCCTTGATGAGTATGAAAATCACCAGAATAAGCAGAAGTACCAATATTACTATTCCTGCCATATCATCCCCTCCTTACCTTCAGCGTTACGCCTTCAATATCGATTACTTTAACTTCTTCACCTTTACATATTTTCTCATCAGAGGAAGCCTTCCAGCACTCTCCTCTGACCTTAACCCTTCCGCCTTCCACAGGATCTATATCTTCTGTCACTACCCCTTTCTCTCCCTCCAGGGCGTCAGCTCCACTTTTCTTTACAGAGGAAGGAAGCTTCATCACCAAGGGCCTTATGAGAAGGAAGAAAAGCACAAGGGAGATAATGAGAACCAGAAGCTGGACCCACAAGGCCATAGACAAGGCAGCAGGGATAGCTGCAATTGCCATTGAAACACCTACTCCAACAAGAAAGAAGCCTGGGGTAAATAGTTCGAGAATTCCAAGAACTATGCCCACACTTAACCATATGAGCCAATGCATAATAGCCTCCTAGTGAGATAATTCTAATGCCACATCAGCCTAGGGTCAAATCAAAGGGGAAAAGTGCTATACTGTTTCCATGACAAAAGAAGAGATATTAGATGCAGCAATTTCCATTGGCTCCTTTTCAGATTCCTATTCCCTGGACTGGGGGATGGAGAAGCTATTGAAGCTTATCAAGCGGAGTATGGATGAAACAGCTGAGGCCTTAGATATGGATTTCTTTCCACCGGAAGCTGTGCTTCCCATAGCCCAATGCACTAAGGAAGCCACAGAATATACAGGAATCTCCTCCCTATCCAAGGCTCTCATGAGGTGGTGCGAAAGACACGAGGACAGCGATATCCGTCGCTATGCTGAGGAAGCTGCCGCCGTCGCTGAAGGCGTGCCCTTCTAGGCACTACTTCAGGAATAGAAGGATCAGTCTTATTCCGAAGAAGGCGATAAAGACAGCAGGGAAAGCAAAGGCAAGGAAAGACTTGATGTCGAACTTATCACCTTTCTTTTCTTCCTTCGTCTCCTTTTTCGTCTTCTCCTCCACTTCTAGGCTCAGCTTGGAGCAGACGGAAGCTGATATTCTTTCAACCAGCTCATCAACTCCCACTACAACGCCCAAGGCCACCTTCATCTCGTCCTTTCTTTCTGTGTTCTTGACTTCTGCCATAGTTTGACCTCCGTCCTTATATTCTCAGATGCCAAATTGGACAAGGGGAGGTGTATAAAATGACAAAAGGGACTGGCTCACCACCAATCCCTTAATGAAACCAGACTGGAATCAGGAATAGGACCTGACATCCATTACCTGGATTGCATAAGGCTTGATTATATCAACAAGCTCGCTTTCTGTTGCCCCGCTTACCTTGAGGGTAATGAGTCTGTTGGTGTTCTTGGTTCCATTGAGGACAGCGCAGGTCACCAGGTCCAGACCACGGGATGAGATATCGCCGATGATCTTTGCCATGCAACCCTTCTGGTCCTCAACCAGGAAGGAGATGTTTGTTCCAGGAATCCTGGCTCCAAAGGTCTCAAGAAGCATCTTGAAAAGGTCGCTTTTGCTGACGATTCCCACCAGCTTTCCATCCTCCAGGACAGGAAGACAGGAAAGGTCCTGGTCAACCATCATGGTGGCTGCATCCTCAACAGTGGTGTCTTTGGTGACTGTCACAGGATTGCGGCTCATGATCTTCTTCACTGTAAGCTTGCTCAAGAGATAGTTGGTCTCGTAGGCGCTGAGAGTGGATGCCGGAGATGGAGCAGCCTTCAGGATATCCTTTTCAGATATCACTCCTACTAGCTTTCCATTCTTATCCAGCACAGGAAGACGATGGACGTGCTCCCTTGCCATAAGGTCAGATGCATCCTGGATTGACATGTCAGGAGTACAGGTAATCGGATCTTTAGTCATTCTTCTTTCAATAATCATAGTGTTTCTTCCCTTAATGTAATTCTACCCTAGAGGCACCGCCTCTACCACAAATATTACTCGCCCAGGTATGCAGCCCTTACCTTTTCATTCTTAAGGAGAGCCTTAGCTTCGTCATGGAGGACGATCACTCCATTCTCCATCACATATCCCTCATTGCTGCTCTTGAGAGCAAGGCGGGCATTCTGCTCAACGACGAAGACAGTAACCTTATTCTCTTCATTGATGTGCTTGATCTTGCTGAAGATCTCCTGGACGATGAGAGGAGCAAGACCCAAGCCCGGTTCATCCAAAAGGAGAAGACGGGGGCTGGTCATAAGAGCCCTGGCAACAGCAAGCATCTGCTGTTCACCTCCGGAAAGGCTTCTGGACTTCTGCTTCCTTCTCTGGCCGAGAATAGGGAAGAAGTCGAACATCTCTTCCTTCTTTTTCTTTACCAGTGCGTCGTCCTTAAGCATGAAGGCTCCCATATCCAGGTTTTCTTCCACTGTAAGGTCAGCAAAGACTCTTCTTCCTTCCGGAACAAGGGCTATACCCTTCTTCACCACATTATAGGTAGGAATGCCATGAAAATGCTTGTCCTTGACTTCATAGAGCATTTCGCTGTCATAGCAGATTGAGCCTTCCAGAAGAGGAACCTGACCAACGATGGCCTTGAGAAGTGTAGACTTTCCTGCACCATTGGCTCCGATGAGGGATACGATCTCTCCTTCATTGACGCTCATGGATACTCCTCTCAGAGCCTTGATGTTTCCATAGCTGACGCTGATATTGTCTATTTTCAGAAGCTCTTTATCTGTCATTCCTCATCCTCCTCATCTTCATCCTTTCCAAGATATGCCTCGATGACAGCTGGATTGGACTGGATTTCAGCGGCAGTTCCCTGGGCAATCTTCTGTCCATAGTTAAGTACAGTGATGTTGTCACATATGTTCATGACAAGCTTCATGTCATGCTCGATGAGAACTACTGTGATTCCCAGGTCCCTGATTCTTCTGATGGTCTTCATCAGGTCATCTGTCTCCTGAGGGTTCATACCTGCAGCAGGTTCATCCAGGAAGATGAGCTTCGGCTCTGTGGCCAGGGCTCTGGCAATCTCCAGCTCACGCTGATATCCGTAAGGAAGGTTCTTTGCCTTTTCATTCCTCAGGTCCTCAAGACCGAAGAATTCCAGCCACTTCATGGCTGAGGCATAGGTATCCTTCTCTTCCTTCTCCACCATGAGATAGCTCATGATGGCCTGGACTGTCCTGTTTTTGTAGCTTCCTGTGTGGAAGTGGCGGCCGACCATTACGTTGTCGATGACGCTAAGCTCCTTGAAGAGCCTGATGTTCTGGAAGGTTCTGGCGATTCCCAGTCTGCACACCTTGTCCGCCTTGGTACCGGTAATCTCCTTTCCTTCGAAGAAGACCTTACCTGAGGTTGGGACATCGAGACCTGTTATGTTATTGAAGAGAGTGGTCTTTCCTGCACCGTTAGGGCCGATGAGACCTGTAATCATGTTCTTCTCCACCACAAAGTCTACCTTGTTTACAGCTATGACGCCTCCGAATTCCCTTGTGAGGGCCTGTGTTTCAAGCATGCTCATGCCTTGGCCTCCTTCTTCTCAAGCCAGGCCTTCTCGGCCTTCTTGTTGTTCCTTTCCTTTCTTCCAAGGATTCCCTGAGGCCTGTAGATCATCATGATTACCAGGATAAGGCCAAAGATGATCTGCTTTGCCTGGGCAGGGATGATGTTGGACAATCCCACAAGCTGAGGGAAATAGGAGATGAACTGGATGATGAAGGCACCCAGGATGACTGCAACAAAGTTGCCCATACCTCCAAGGACCACTGTACAGAGGACCATGATGGATACCATGAATACGAAGGATCCTGGGGAGACGGATAGAGTGTACTCTGCCTGGAGACAGCCTGCGATTCCTGTGACAGCGGCACCAAGGGCGAAGGATACAACCTTATATTTGGTGACGTTGATTCCCATGCTGTTTGCAGCAATCTCGTCTTCCCTGATGGCTTCCAGCGCCCTTCCCATTCTTGAGGATGCAAGACGCTCAAGCAGGAACCAGCAGATAAGGAGCATCACCACCTCCAGAAGGAGGAATCCATACTTCTTGTATGGGGAGACATTCATGCCGAATACCATGATCTGAGGAATCTTCTGGATTCCCATAGGTCCATTAGTAAGGGAGTCCCAGTTGTTGATCACGTTCCTTACGATTTCAGCAAAGCCCAAAGTTGCAATAGCAAGGTAGTCACCCTTAAGTCTCAAGGTCGGAAGACCGATGATGATTCCCATAATGGCGGAAAGGATTGCAGCTACAGGGAGAGTCGCCCAGAAGGACCAGCCAAGCTTGGTCAGGATTGCTGTAGCGTAGCTGCCGATGGCGAAGAAGCCTGCAGCACACAGGGAGAGCATTCCTGTATATCCTGTAATCAGGTTCTGTCCCAGGCTCATGAAGGCATAGATACAGGTATAGATCAATATGAGGATAAAGAAGTTAAACATTATACCTTCTCCTTTTCGGCCTTGCCGAGTAGTCCTTCCGGCTTCAGAAGGAGAATCAGAATCAGCACAGCGAATGCAATTGCATCCTTGAAGCCCTGAGGAATACCGAGGATTGCAACACCGAAGGTCTCGAGAAGTCCAAGGAGGAAGCCTCCAAGCATGGCTCCTGTAATGTTGCCGATACCTCCTACTACTGCTGCTACAAAGGCCTTGAGTCCTACCATGGTTCCCATGGTTGCATAGACCTTGTAGTCAAGGGCGATAAGCATACCGCCGCAGGCTGCCAGAGCACTTCCAATACCGAAGGTAAGGGAGATGATCATATCTGCGTTTACACCCATGAGCTTTGCTGTCTCACTGTCCAGGGATGTGGCTCTCATGGCCTTACCCATCTTTGTCTTGTCTACAAAGATCTTCAGGGCAACCATCATCACTATGGCCACTACAAGAACCATGATCTGATGAGGTGTTATAACTACCCCACCAATGCTGATAGGGGAATTGTCAAAAGGATAGTTGAACTTTCTGGAATGGGTTCCGAACATCCATGCAGCTCCATTGGAGAGGATGAAGGATACACCGATGGCAGAAAGGAGAGGGGCCAGTCTGGATCCCTTTCTAAGTGGTTTATATGCAATCTTCTCTATTGCCATGCCAAGGACGGCGCAGCCCATCATGGAGACTACCATTGCAATGAAGAAAGAGACGAGCCACCAGATACCAATGGGAGTGGATCCCCTTAGTGCATCAAAAGTGAAGAGTCCAATATAGGCACCTACCATCAGAATGTCGCCATGGGCGAAATTGATGAACTTCAGAATGCCGTAGACCATTGTATAGCCGAGAGCTATGAGGGCGTAGATGCCACCCAATGTCAGGCCGTTCATGAGATGCTGGAACAAAAGACTTGCAGATCCCATCGAGACCTCCTAAAAATTTTTCGTTGTTTCGATTATTTCACAAATTTAAGGGAAAAGCACCACCTTGGATGCTCTTCCCCCTTTTTTAGCGAACACCAGTGCCCGCTATCAGTTGACCTTGACGACCTTACCGTTCTCAATCTTGAATGCGCCGACATACTTAGGAGTATTGCCTTCGACTTCATAGATTCCCTGATAAGCGACCAGGTCACCGTTCTCAGCAAAGTTGATTGTTCCGTTTACGCCTTCGTAATCCTTGACAGCTGCAAAACCATCTCTGATAGCTTTTCTGTCTGTGCCAACCTTAGCGATGACAGAGAGGAGGATGTTTGTAGCATCGTAGCTGTTTGTAGCGAAGGAGTCTGGGCCGATGCCCCACTTTGCTGTGTATGCATCCCTGAATTCCTTTACGAGTGATGTCTCTTCAAGCTGTGCGGAAGCTGTGTATACGACACCGTCTGTATACTCGCCTGCAAGCTGATAGATCTCTTCGCTGAGGAAGCCGTCGCCAGAGAGGAATGGCTTGTTGACGCCAAGCTGGGAAGCCTGCTCGAGGATCTGAGCCATTTCTGCTGTGTAGTCAGGAATATAGATTGCTTCTGCATCTGTGTTCTTGAGCTTTGTAAGCTGAGTCTTGAAATCCTTGTCGCCGACCATGAATGTCTCTTCTGCAACAATCTTTCCACCTTCAGCTTCGAAGGATTCCTTCATGCCTTCTGCAAGACCCTGGCTGTAGTCGTTCTTTGCATAGAGAGTAGCGATCTTTTTATATCCGAGAACCTGTGCCCAGTACTTACCTGCAACTTCGCCCTGGAGACCATCGGATGGTGTTGTGCGGAAGATGTAGTCGCCCTGGTTTGTAACATCCTTGTGGGATGCAGATGGTGTAACTGCAAGGACACCAAGTTCGCATGCAACTGGACCTACGGAGAATGCTTCACCTGTGAGGACTGGACCTACGACAGCACATACCTTATCTGTATTTGCAAGCTTCTCCATTGCTGCGAGAGCCTTGTTGGGATCACCTTCACTGTCTTCAGCGACAAGCTTCACTGTAGAACCGTTGATTCCGCCCTTGGCGTTGCATTCATCAATTGCCATTTCGACTGCCTGACGACAGAGTGTTCCATAGTTTGCATAGTCTCCTGTGAGAGGTCCGATGAATCCGATCTTGATTTCAGATGATGATTCAGAGGAACCATTGGCGAAGACAGCTGTCATTGCCAATACTGCAACCAATGCGATAGCAAGAAATTTCTTCATATTGTTTGACTCCTGTTCCAAATGATTTTTTGATTGATGGTGGTAATATACAAAAATCAGTATTTTTATTCAATTCATTTTCAATCTAATTTTGACAATTTCTCAGATTTTTATCAAATATGGTTTCTATCTGCTTATATCAAAACGAAATAAAAATAACAAAATCCTGACATTCCGTCTACTTTCCAGATTGTCTTTTCCGTTTTTTAACAATGCCCATATGAAGAAATCATGGTTTTCCGAGGCCTTTTGTAGCACATGGCACATAATTCTCTCAAGTCGTTACCTGCCAAATTCCAAAATCCAAGACACAGTGCTTCCTTCTTTCCCCTCTAGGCTTTCCCTCAGACAATAAGCTATCATAAAAAAACAGTGTAATGGCTTCAGGAAAGCACAAAGTTCTATCAACAGAAGGGGATATATATCTGGCAGGAGACTGCCACCACAATAAGAAGAAGCACATGAGCAAACTCAAGAAAATCCTTCAATACTTGACTGACCCAGACTATAGAATCTTCAAGAATGCAAAACTTGGTCTTTACGACAGGCTTTCCGACGAGGATTTCATAAAACTATTGTTTAAGGTGGAGATGGGATATGTTCCTGACCTGGAAAATCCCAGGACCATCAATGAAAAGCTTCAATGGATCAAGATCTATGACCACAATCCTCTATATACAAAAATGGTGGATAAGATTGCCGTTAAGGACTATGTCAAAGAGAAAATTGGGGGAGAACACATTATCAGGACCCTTGGCATCTGGGACAGCTATGACGATATTGACTTTGAAACTCTTCCAGAAAAATTCGTACTGAAGTGCAACCATGATAGCGGCGGACTTGTAATCGTAAAGGACAAGGAAAAAATGGATAGAAAAATGGCAAGAAAGACCATTTCTTCCAGTCTAAGAATCAATTACTACAAGAAATATCGTGAATGGCCATATAAGGACATAAAGGCTCAAGTTTTTGCTGAAGAGTATCTGGACGCGGGAAAAGATGGTCTTACAGACTACAAGTTCTTCTGCTTCAATGGAGAACCGAAGTTCATAAATGTCTCTAGATTCGAGCACACTGACGAAGAAGAGATTTCCTTCTACTCTCTGGACTGGAAGCCTACTCCTTTCCAACGCTCAGACCACAAGCTGTTGTCTATAGATCCTCCAAGGCCTGCACATCTGGATGAAATGATATCAATCTCAAGAAAGCTATCAGAAGGAATACCTTTCCTGAGGGTGGACCTGTATGAATTCAAGGATAGGATACTATTCGGTGAATTGACCCTCTTCCCTACTGCAGGAATGGCAAAGTATGGGCCGGAAGGATGGAGTGAAACACTTGGTTCCTGGATTCATCTTCCCATGAAGTCTTAAGGAATCACCTTAAAGACCTCAACTATTCCCATAACTTGTTCCAGAAATACAATGGCGAAGAATTCTCAATCACATTGCAATTCCAGTCATGATGTCCAATAATTAAGAAACAAGGGAGAAATTATTATG
>JAEDOD010000074.1 GCA_016302165.1 Sphaerochaetaceae bacterium | reverse complement strand
GGAAAAAGAAGGGTAGAATAAGGGTGAGGATGCAAGATGAGACAGGAAATCATTGAATATCTATTGCCGCTGAATGATGAGGAGACAGAGGCTCTGGGGAACGCACTTAAGGTTGACAGAAACCTATATATGGAAGGGGGAAGGGACGTGGTCAGAGCAGAGAAAATCCTTGAAAAGGGCAGGACCGTAGCCCTTCGTCCCCATACACGTCTAGTTCATTTTCCTCTCCATAGCCATAGCTATGTAGAGCTTATATACGTAATCGAAGGAAAGATGGTCCACTACATCAACAATAGGAAAGTGGAAGTGAAGAAAGATGAGATTCTCCTTCTGGGAGAAGGAGTGGAGCATGAAATCGAGAAGACAGGAGTAGGGGACATTGCAATGAATGTGATAATCCATCCTTCCTTCTTTTCTTCCCTCCTTTCATCCTCAGTCTCAACCTTTGATTCTGCCCTTCAGCGCTTTCTCTTGGACACCATGAAGGGAAAAGAGAATTCAGGTTATCTTCATTTCTTTGTAGAAAAAGAAATTCCTATCCTTAATCTTATGGAAAACCTTACCTGGGCCTATGTAAGGAAGGAGGGACAGGAAAGCCAGGTCTATCCTTTGACGCTGTCCCTGCTGTTCCGTCATCTGCTTTCCGCCACAGCAGAAGCTGAAATCGAGGATAGGGAGAAGAGCATTCTTCTCCGGTCCCTTTCCTATATCCGTGACAACTATAAAAACGGAAGCCTGGAGGAGCTGGCGCTTCTGGTGGCCCTTTCTCCTTCAGCTCTGTCGCGGAAACTTAAGAGGGAGACGGGAAAGACCTGGACAGAGCTGGTTCAGGAGAAGAGGATGGAGAATGCTGTATGGCTCCTTTTAAACACCAAGGAAAGGGTGGACGACATCGCCTTAAGCGTGGGATATGAGAACATAAGCTACTTCCATCGCCTATTCCGGAAAATGTTCTCCATGGGGCCTAAGGAATATAGGGATGCAAGAAAGGACACTTTTTTAGAGCTTTAAGGACCTGTTGCCCCCTCCTTTGTGGTGGTTAAATGTATTCATGGAAGAAAAGCGGATACATCTGGCCATAGATATTGGCGCCTCCAGCGGCAGGCACATAATCGGATACTGGAACGGAAAGGAAATATGCACAGAGGAGATCTACAGATTTCCTAACGGCGTCAAGGAGGAAAAGGGCCATCTGGTGTGGGACGTGGATGCCCTCCTGGAGGAAGTGAAGAAGGGCATCGAGCTTTCTGCATCGAAATATAAGGTGACAAGCCTTGCAATCGATACCTGGGGAGTGGACTATGTGCTGATGAATGGGGAGAGCGTAATCTACCCTGTATATGCATATAGAGACCATAGGACAGAGGAAAGCGTGAAAAGTGTACACTCCATTATTCCCTTCTCTTCCCTCTATTCCCGTACTGGAATCCAGGAGCAGAGCTTCAATACCATCTACCAGCTTTTCTGGGACTTGAAGAATGGAAGACTGGAAGAGGCTTCAGACTTTCTCATGATTCCTGAGTATCTTTCCTATAGGCTTACAGGAAACAAAGTGAAGGAATACACCAATGGCACCACTACAGGGCTGGTAGACATCAATACTTCCCAGTTTGATGGAGAAATAATCTCATCCCTTTCCCTTCCGCCACATCTCTTTCCTGTTCTTCATGGCCCAGGAACCAAGGTCGGTGAATATAAGGGCATAGATGTGCTTCTTGCTCCTTCCCATGATACAGCTTCTGCTGTATATGGCCTGAAGAGTGAAGATGACGAGCCCTACATCTCTTCTGGAACCTGGTCCCTTCTTGGGCTGAAGGTGCCTTCGGCCATAGTGGGAAAGGAAAGCGAAGAGGGAAACTGGTCCAACGAAGGCGGAGTGGGATACATAAGATATCAGAAGAACATTATGGGCATGTGGCTCATAAATAGGCTGAGGGAGGAGCTTGCTCCTGACATGTCCTTTACAGAAATCGTCGAAGGAGCGGAAAAATCCAGCTTCAACGCTATAGTTGACGCATCTTCCCCCAACTTCCTTTCTCCCAGATCCATGAAGATGGCCTTTGACGAAGCTTTGGGAGTTAATAATCTTTCTCCCTTCGACTATTTCCGCTCGGCCCTTCTTTCCCTGGCCAAAAGCTATGGCAAAGCCATAAGGGAGCTGGAGAAGAACACAGGAAGGAAGTTCAGGAAGCTGTACATAACAGGCGGGGGAGCAGGAAATGGTCTATTGAACCGTCTTACACAAGAGGAGACAGGACTGGAGGTGGTGGCAAGATTTGAGGAGGCCACCAGCATTGGAAACCTGAAAATGCAGATGGAGGTATATGATGAGCTACAGTGAAGCAAAAGAAAGGTATTTGGCCCTTGGCGTGGATGTGGAAAAGGCCATGGAAAGGGCGATGAGGACTCCGATTTCACTACATGTATGGCAGGGGGATGACGTCAGGGGCTTTGATACAGACCCTGATAAGCCCCTTACTGGAGGAATCCAGACCACAGGAAATTATCCTGGAAGGGCAAGTAATCCTTCCGAGCTTATGGCTGATATGGATATGGTGCTGTCACTTGTTCCTGGAAAGAAGAAGATCAATCTTCATGCTTCCTATGGAATATTCGAGGACGGTTGGGTGGACAGGGACAGATTGGAGCCGAAGCATTTCAGACTTTGGGCAGAGTGGCTGAAACAGAGGGGACTGGGAGCAGACTTCAATCCTACATTCTTCTCCCATGAAAAGTGTGATCCCTTGACTCTCTCCTCTCCCAATAAGGAGACAAGGGATTTCTGGATCCGTCACGGTAAGGCATGCATCAGGATCAGCCAGTATCTGGCAGAGGAGACAGGGGAACCCTGCACCATGAATATTTGGACAGGAGACGGCTATAAGGATATTCCAGGAGATAGGCTGGGGCCAAGGCTCAGATATAAGGAGAGCATAGATGAAATACTCTCGGAGCCCTACGACTTTGATAAGGTGAAGCCCTGTGTGGAAAGCAAGGTCTTCGGAATTGGGGTTGAAAGCTATACAGCAGGCTCCGGGGAGTTCTCTCTCCTATACGCAGCCATGAATAGAGACAAGTGCATTCCTCTTATGGATAACGGCCACTATCACCCCACAGAGATGGTCAGCGACAAGATAAGCTCACTGCTGTCTTTTTTCCCGGAGATAGCTCTTCACATCACCCGTCCTGTAAGGTGGGACAGCGACCATGTGGTGCTCTTTGATGATGAAACAAGGGAGATCATGAAGGAAGTGGTAAGATGCGGCGGCCTTGAGGGTAGGGTTCACCTTGCCCTGGACTACTTCGATGCTTCCATCAACAGGATCGCAGCCTGGGCAATGGGGGCGAGAAATGCAGAGAAGGCTCTTCTCTATGCACTTCTGGAGAATGGAGAGGAGATGAAGGACCTTCAGGATTCTTCAGACTTCACCTCTCTTTTGGTGAAGATGGATGAAGAGAAGACTCTTCCTTTCGGAGAAATCTGGAAGGAATACTGCTCAAGGTGCCAGGTTCCTGGAGATGGGGAATGGCTGGAAGAGGTCAGACAATACGAGAAGAAGATACTTAAGGAAAGGGAAAAGAAATGAAGAATATACTTGAAAGCAGATTTATGGTGGAAATGATGAAGACAGCCAGCAATATGTATAGGCTGGGCTGGGATGAGAGAAACGGAGGAAATATCAGCTACCTCTTGGCTGATTACGACCTCTCCCTATATCTTGACCTCTCCAAGGTGGAAAGGGTCATCCCCCTGGGCTTTGATGCTTCTCCACTGAAAGGACAGTGCTTCCTTGTTACAGGAAGTGGAAAGTATTTCAAGAATGTTGAGACGGACCCTGAAAACAATCTGGGAATAGTAAGGATAGGAGAGGACGGTGTAAGCGCTGAGCTCTTATGGGGCTTCAAGGATGGAGGAAGAATGACCAGTGAGTTTCCTGCCCATCTTATGAGCCATATGGCAAGGCTGGAGAAGGATGAAGAAAACAGGATAGTGATGCACTGCCATCCTACCTATACCTTGGCCATGAACTATGTACATCCATTGGATGAGAAGGAGTTCACCCATTCTCTCTGGCAGATGTGCACCGAATGCATAGTAGTGTTTCCTGATGGAGTGGGAGTGCTTCCCTGGATGCTCTGCGGAACCAATGAAATTGGAGAAGCTACAGCAGAGAAGATGAAGACCTTCAGGCTGGTGATATGGGGGATGCATGGAATCTATGGAGCTGGAAAGACCATGGATGAAACTTTCGGCCTCATTGAGACTGTGGAGAAGGCTGCTGAAATCTATATGCTTACCTCCTCACTTCCAAGGATCAACACCATCAGCGACGACCAGCTGAAAGAGCTTGCAGAGTACTTCGGAGTGAAGTACAGAAAGGATTTCCTTTCCTGCTAAATCTTTACTTATTCATTCTTCTCCTGTCCGATATAATGGCAGGAGAGGAAAGATATGAGAATACTTGTGTATGGAGCTGGAGTTCTTGGAGGAAATCTGGCTCTAAATCTCTATAAGGCAGGAAAGGATGTAAGTCTGGTCGCCAGAGGTGAGTGGGCAGAGACCATCAGGGAGAAGGGCGCCTGTCATGGATACGAGTGCGCACAGAGAAGCTCCTTGATGCATAAGGCCATGGAAAGAAGAATCGGTTGGCTCAATGATATCTTCTCTCTTTGACATACAGTTTCTTCTTCCTCGTCTCTATTCCCTTTAGGTCCAGATATCATTTTCATTCTTAATCTTTTCTGCCTGTTTGGCCTATACTGAAGATATGGCTGATACAGATTGGAAAGAAGGTTTTCTGGAAAGTACATTGGATGAAGGAAGAGAGATGGAGAAGAATGGGTGGGTGACAGAGAAGAACTTCCTCCCTTCCATAAGTTACTTTGCCGGAAAGGTAAAGGATGGCTCCAAAAAATACAATCCCAAGGTAATCATGTCTGGTAACCTTGGCAGCTTCATCTTTTCCTGCGACTGTTATTTAGGTAAGCATGGCATAAAATGTGTCCATGAAGCGGCCTTGGTCTTTGCAGCAGAAAAGGAATACCCGAAAATCTTCCTGTCGAAGAAAAATGAGGAAAAGCAGAAAAAGGATTTCGACTTCTCCACCTTTGACGATAAGGACCTGTTCTTCCCGATCTCAAAGATTTTCTCTGACCATATAGTCATTGATGAAGAGATCTGGAACAAGGCTGGAGAAATCCTGGAAAAGGGTGAAGCTAAGTCCACTGTAGACACTTCCTGGAACTATGAGCCCAAGGAGCTCTGCCTTGTCGGAAGAATTGAATACCAGGGAGAGGAAAGTACTGTAGCCATAGCCAAGGAAGGCATCATATCCATGGACTGCAGCGGCGAGAAAGGAGAGTGTCGCCAATCTAGAGTCTATTCGTATGGCTATGGTAGACAATATGTATCACCCTTTTCCTATGCCGCCGCGGAAAAGAGACTCTGCTTA
Organism: Sphaerochaetaceae bacterium; assembly: GCA_016302165.1. Classification (GTDB taxonomy): domain Bacteria; phylum Spirochaetota; class Spirochaetia; order Sphaerochaetales; family Sphaerochaetaceae; genus Ornithospirochaeta. The sequence goes on along the minus strand of JAEDOD010000074.1, from coordinate 3,738 downwards.
CATAAGGCTTTGGCGGTCAGGGCTTTGACAGACTATATCAGGGCCAATAATCCTGATGAATCCACCAACTATGCTGCAGAAAGCCTTATCTTCTCAATTATGAAGAACAGGAAGGTCTTTGTTCCCGATGAGCCCAAAGAGGAAGTGAAGGCTGAAGTGAACACAGAGCCTGTAGACATCCTCCCTGTCTATGATCCGGAAAGGGAAGAGCTTTCCTTCTCCATCGGGCGGCGTAAATACTACAAGGTAAAGAACCTTTCCATCTTTCTTAGCAATTTCCAGAATAAGAATACTGTCATCTTCGGAAAGGACCTTACTGTGGATTTTTCCTCCTCTCTCTATACAGATAGGTTCATGGCTGTACTGAACTTTTTGGTATCGCTCAACAGGTATTACTGGTCTGTCAACGGAAAGCTGCAGATAGACTGCAATAGCGATATCGTATCCAATTTCTTCAGCTTCTGTGAAAGTACTGAGGTGCTTACTCCTTCCTCCCTAAGGCTTAGGGCTGAAAAAAGGGATGCCAAGGTTTCTGCTTCCTTCTCCACTCTTATTGGAAGCAACGGTAAAAAGGAGATCAAGGTAATACTTGAATATCCAGTAGCCACCAGAAAGAGGCAATTCTGCTATGCAATCGAGAAAGATGCCATCGTTCGGTATGACCTTACCTCCCTTGGTCCTCTAGCTGATTTCTTCCCTTCTTCCAAATCTGGTACAGTGGAATTCATCTTCGGCGAGAAGGACTTTCCTGTCTTCTACGGCACTGTGCTTCCCGCTCTGGATAAAGTCGTGGAGGTGGATAAAGACCAGCTTCCGGAATACGGGAAGTGGGAAAATGTGAAAAGGAATTACCACTTCCTCCTTGATTATGAAAAAGGCAGGGTATCCTGCAGGGTTGAAGTTCTGAAGGGAACAGAAAGCCAGGGCTTCCTTTCTTCCGATAAAAAACTTATTGGAGAGGATGATTGGGTGGTCAGACAGGTAAAGGTATTCTTCCCTGGCTTTGATAGCCTACGCACAGAGTGGTACCTGGAAGAGGAAAAGGAAGACGCTCTTTTCTCCCTTCTCCAGGATGGAATCAACGTATTTCTGGAAATGGGGGAAGTCAGCATATCCGAGTCGCTGAAGAGAATCAGCGTAAGGCAGATTCCACCTATAATTATGTCTGCTTCCATGACAGACAGCCTCTTGAACCTGGAGATAGAGACGAAGGATATTCCAAAGAAGGAACTCCTGAAGATTCTGGATTCCTACAGAAGAAGGAAGAAGTATCATAGGCTTAAGGATGGAAGCTTCCTTATGCTCAATGATAACCTTTCTGGGGTGGATACTCTGGTGAATGAGATGAGTATCACCCAAAAGGAGCTATCGTCTGATGTCATTCATCTTCCCAGATACCGGGCCCTGTATCTAGACTCTCTGATTGAAAAGAGCGAAGGCGCCTTGTCACTTGATAAGGATAAGGCCTTCAGACGAATGGTCAAGGACTTCAAGAGCTTTGAAGTTTCAGGCCACGAGGTACCTTCCTCCCTTGAGGCCATTATGAGACCCTATCAGAAGGATGGCTTCAGATGGCTCAGCACTCTCACTGATTATGGGCTTGGAGGAATCCTGGCTGATGAAATGGGACTTGGAAAGACACTTCAGATAATCTCACTCATTCTTTCCCTGAAGGAGAGAGGTGAAAGCGGAACATGTCTTGTGGTGTCTCCATCCTCTCTTATCTACAACTGGGAGGCGGAACTGAGGAAGTTTGCCCCTGGCCTGAAAAGTGTGGTATGTGCAGGAAGTCCAAAGAATAGGAAGATGATACTCTGCTCCCTGGGAGGCGTGGATGTGCTCATCACTTCCTACGAGCTGCTGAAGCGGGATATCGACACCTATAGGCTCAGGAAATTCCTTCTCTTCGTAATAGACGAAGCCCAATATATCAAGAACAACAATACTGAGGCCTCCAAGGCTGTAAAGCTATTAAGCGCAAAATACCGGATGGCCCTTACAGGAACTCCAATAGAGAACAGGCTAAGCGAGCTATGGTCCATCTTCGACTTCCTTATGCCTGGCTTCCTTTACAGCCATGAGAAGTTTAAGACTGAAATTGAGATACCAGCCATGAAGGATACTTCCTCCACTTCTCTCGATAGACTTAGGAGAATGACAGGTCCCTTTATCATGAGAAGGCTGAAAAAGGATGTTCTGAAGGAGCTTCCTGAAAAGCTGGAGGAGATTTCCCTGTCAGAAATGGAAGAAGAGCAGAGAATGCTCTATGACGCTATTGTTCTGAAAGTCAGAAAGAATATCGAAGACACTGAAGAGAAGGAGTTCAAGACCCATAAGCTGGCTATCCTTTCCGAGCTTATGAAAATCAGGGAGATATGCTGCGATCCTGCCCTTCTATATGAAAACTACAACGGAAAGTCTGCAAAGCTGGAAAGTCTTATGGATCTTTTGGAGCGTGCCATGGACGAAGGCCATAGGATGCTTATATTCAGCCAGTTCACTTCAATGCTGGAAAGGATTGAAAAGCGCTTCAATGGCAATATTCCATATTTGAAGATTACCGGTGCCACTCCAAAGAAGGAAAGGCTGGAACTGGTGGATAGATTCAATTCCGATTCCTCCATCCCTGTGTTCCTCATCTCCCTTAAGGCTGGAGGCACAGGACTAAATCTTACAGGAGCTGATATGGTCATCCACTATGATCCATGGTGGAACGTCGCGGTCCAGAACCAGGCTACAGACAGGGCCCACAGAATAGGGCAGACCAAGGTGGTCACTGTCTATAAGCTTATTGCGAAGAACACCATTGAAGAAAGGATAGTCGAGCTTCAGGAAGCGAAGAAGGATCTGGCCGAGAAGATTCTCTCAGGAAACGAAAACAGCCTTGCCTCCCTTTCCAGGGAAGAGCTGCTGGAGATTCTCTCCTGAAGCCTGGAAAGCGGGACTCAGAGCCCGGTCTGGAGGTGGTTTGTCTGATGTTGGAAGCCTGGTCCTGGAAAACTGCCCAGCTTCCTCACTCTTGAAGGCTTTGCCGGCTTCTGTGTCTCCCTTAAGGTGCCACATGAAAGAAGCTGTCATGTAGCTGTCTGCTTATCTCAGCATGTCTCCTTGCTCTGCGTTCTTTCTTCTTGCTTCTCAATTGTGTTGAAGAGTTTATGTTACATATGTATCATATATTCAGGACGCAATAAATGCTGATTAAGCCCTGATGTGACAAAGATTGAGGAATGTAACGTGAAGATCAAGCGGGAAGCTCTGGTGAGTGAATATATAGAGGAAGCTCTGCTGTTACTCCTTGAAAAGAAGGAGTATAAGGCCATAACAATTTCTGAAATATGCCAGAAGGCAGGTGTCACCAGAATGTCATTCTACAGGAACTTTGAATCCAAGGAGGATATTCTCAGACGGTGGATGAAATCCATTACAGACAGCTTCATCGAATCTTCAGGAATCAGCTACAGGACAGACTCCCTCAGGACTTACATCATCAAACTGTTCTCCCATCTCTGGAAATACAGGGATGTCTGCAGAATTCTATTGCATACCGGCCTCATAGGCCTGTTGAAGGAGCAGTTTGACCGTGCTTTTCTTTCTGTCTACCACGGCGTCTACGATGACTACAAGTCATATTTCCTTTCAGGAGGAATTTTCAATGTCTTTCTGCTATGGCTGGAAAAAGGGGGGACGGAGACTCCGGAGAATGTTGCAGACAGAACAAAGGATATTCTTGTAAAGTAG
>JAEDOD010000073.1 GCA_016302165.1 Sphaerochaetaceae bacterium | reverse complement strand
AGCACAACACGGCCTTCGACCTCCGTCTCAACAACAAGGTCAAAGTCATTTCCTTCCATGGTCCAGGAGACACTGATTTTTCCATATCTGGAGTGATATTCACCCCAGACCTTTCCAAGTCTTCTATCAGGCTCTGGAGCAATGAGGACTTTTCTGAAGCCATTCTCAAGCGGTCTGATGCCAAGAGTATACTGATAAAGGAACTCTCCTACGCTTCCGAAGGCATAGTGGTTGAAGGAAACCATATTCTCTCCATCCTTCGACACCTCCTCTTCGTTTACCCGTCCATCCTCCTTTATGGCATCCCATCTCTCCCAAGGAGTAGTGGCTCCCCTGTCAATCTGATATAGCCATCCTGGGCAGGATCGGGAAAGAAGAATATCGTAACTAAGCTTCCTTTCCCCTGCCTCCACCAGAAGAGGAAGAAGATGCTCTGTTGCAAAGAACCCTGTCTGAAGACCATTTCGTCTCACGTTCTCCACAAATTTTGCTGTCACCTTCTCCTTCAGTTCCCCTCCCAGGTCCAGATATTTCAGTGCCATTACATAGGCGCTCTGGTAATCTGAGGCCACAGTTCCATCTTCTCTGCACCACGCCCTTATCCAGGCTTCCCTTGTCTTGGAGTATTGTGTGCTATAGCGGAGAAAGTCCTCTTCAAGGCCCAGCTCTGAAGCTGCGGAAGCAATGATCTTCAGGTCATTTACAATGAAGGAATTGGAGACAGGACCGTTATTCATGGCCTGCCATGCCATATTTCCATTAGGAGAAAGCCAGTCTCCCAGGGATGGAGAAATCCATAGGTCATCCTTCATCCTCCCAATTTCACATTCAACGAAAGTCTTCAAGGATGGATAAATGTCCCTCATGATTTCCTTGTCATCAAAGATTCTTTCCAGCATGGAAGGAATTATTGATACGGCATTGCCCCAGCCCAGCATGGACAAGAAGCCGATTCCAGCTTTGCCCTGGGCAGGGACAGTGGAGCCTATATATCCTTCCTCATTGTCGCGTTGCCCTAAAGACAGGTCCTTGAGCCAATTAACCCAGAAGTCATGGGTATCATAGTTATAGGCTCCAGTAATTGCGAATACATGGCCATCTCCTGTATAACCCATCCTTTCATCCCTCTGGGGACAATCTGTAGGGATCTCGATATAGTTGGACCTCTGTCCCCAAAGTATATTGTCATAGAGCTTCTGGATATCCTTATCTGTGGTATGGAAGAAACCTGTCCTTTCCATTGAAGTATAGAGGACCCTGGATTTCACCATGCCTTCATGATAGTCGACGCCACTTACTTCAAGATATCTATAACCCATATAGGTGAATGGAGGAGTGTATTCTCCCTCATAGCTGCCTTTAGTGTAGACAATTGTACTTTTTGCCTTCCTGAGGTTTCCTCTATAGAGTTCACCGCCATCATCCAGGATTTCTGCGCTTCGTACCGTGAGCGTCTGTCCCTTCTTCATAAAGGAAGTGTCTATCAGAGGAACTCCTCCATGGTTCTGACCGAAGTCCAGAATCACCCTTCCTTCCTTTTCATATACTTCAACTGGCTCCAAGGTTTCATGGTATTCCACCTTGCACAGAGTAGGCTCAAGGGAAACGGAAGAAGGCAGAGTGACCTTAATGGCGTTTGCCTTTGTTTCCAGTTTCCTTGAGGCGTCCAACACTTCTCCGTCATAGAAGCCTGCATAATCCCAGGGAGAAGAAAGCTCCAAAGCTTCTTCATCGGAGAATATCAGCTCCTCATCGCCCTCGTCATACTGAAATCTCAGAACAAAGGCTGCAGCTTCCTTCTCTCCATAGATCTGAGTCTTATTGTCGAAAGTATATCTACCGCAGTACCAGCCGCCATTGAGAAGGATCGTGATTTCATTCTCTCCTTCCTCAAGAAAATCTGAGACACAGTTGGTCTGATAGAGAAGTCTATAGGGGTAGTAAGTATATCCAGGGGCGAAGACCTGGGTGCCTACCTTTCTTCCATTCAGGTATATTTCATATATACCTAGAGCTGTGGAGTACAGCACAGCCTTCTTCACCTTGTCTCTAAGGGAAAACCTCTTTTTCAATATAATCACCCTTCCTTCCTGAAAAGGTGATGACACTGAGATGAAATGGCTTCTCAGCTCTTCAATATATTTTTCGTCAGCCATTGGCTACTGATCCTTATTGATTCCATTGGATCGTCATTGATCCAGTTATTGTGAGACTCAAGGACAATTCCTTGGACCTGAAGCTCTCGGGCTATGGAAAGGAGCCTTTCCAGAGGAAGGTTTCCAGTTCCCAGCTCCACACTGCCGCTCTTGACAATCGGAGCAATCTCTTTGCCGCTTCCTCTCCAGCCCCTATCTGCAATATGCCATATCTTGAGCCGGTCTCCCATTTTCCTCATCCACTCTTCCAGGAAGCATCCTGCTTCGCTAAGCCAATATGTATCCAGCTCGAAGGATACATACTCTTCATCTGTTTCGTTGATGATTACATCAAGGGCTGTCCTGCCCCTTTCATCCTTCACTGTTTCAATGTTGTGGTTATGGTACAACAGGGAAACTCCACATTCCTTCAGTCTCTTCCCTCCTTCGCTGAGCCTCTTCGAAAGGGAAGAGAGGGAGGAAGATGAAGTGTAGTCATAGCGGTACATTCCCGTTATGACCACCTTATCTGTTCCAAATTCCAGGGCTTCCTTGGCCACAGCCTCCACATCCCTTTCTATTGACCCCAGGTCGCTATGAAGGGAAATAACCTTCAGCCCAGACTGTGGAACCAAGTTCTTCCAGTCTCTCTTTCCTGCCTTCCCCACTCCCATGCCTGCAGCCTTGGTAAGGGCTCTGACAAGGAATGAAGAAGGATGGACCATGAAGGAATTGAGCTCGATTGAATCAAAGCCATATTCCTTTATCCTTTTCAATGTTTCCAGAAGAGCTTCATCGCTTCCTGTAAGGGAAGAAAGCATTAACTGCTGAACACCAATCTGGATCATACGTTCCTCTTTATTGGAGCATAGGACCCCAGATACTTAAGGCTTGGCTTCGGATAACGCTTCATGGTAACTCTGTCTACAGCAATGAGACCGAAGGTCATGGAGAAGCCTTTCTGCCACTCAAAGTTGTCTAGAAGGGACCAATGGAAGTATCCCCTTACATCAACTCCCTCATCCTTTGCCCTTTTCAAGCCGGAAAGAGCCTTCTCGATAAAGACTACCCTTTCTTCATCGTCACTTGTAGCAATGCCGTTTTCCGTAACATATAGAGGAATATCCAGGTTCCTTTCCTTCAATTCCCTGTCCACTCTCTTCAACACGTTATATAAGGCCTCAGGATAGTTCTCGTATCCCATCTGGGTCAGGGAAGCGGAAGCAGGAGGATTCATGATTCCATCCTTTCCGATGATGGATCTTGCATAGTTCTGGACACCGATGAAATCATCCTTCTCAATAGCCTTGAGATAGATGAGGAATTCCTTCCTCCACTCATCCTTTGCCTTCTCTTCGCCTCCTTCTGCAGCCTGAATGTCATGAAGGGAAAGGGATAGACCTACCTTGATTTCAGGTCTTTCAGCCTTGATGGCCTCCCTGGCTTCAATGTGAGACAGGATTACAGTCTCCTCTTCCTCCTCCTTTCTTCCGGAGACGAAGGTCTTTGGATCAGGAGTACCGAAGAGGGCATAGTTCTCCATTCCCTTTGCCTTCATGTTCTCCAGCATGGAATTGAAGTTCATTCCCACCTGAACGCTTCCTTCCACATTCTTCTCTTGATTCTGCATCATCAGCTTTCTGTATCGCTCTGCAATGGCTCCAACCTGCACTCCCATATTGGCTTCATTGATTGTCACGATAAGCGGAATAAGATCTCCAAGCCGCTCTGCAATCACCCTGGCATAACGCTGGAAATAGAATGGAGTATCCTTTCCTGTCCAGCCACCCTTCTTTATAAGCCACACAGGGGAAGTGAAGTGCATAAGGGTGACCACAGGCACAATTCCATTTTCCTTCATGAAGGTAAGTTCATCCCTGTAGTGCTGAATCTCCTTTTCGTCAAATACGCCCTCTTCCGGCTCAATCCTTGCCCATTCGATGGAGAAGCGGTAGCTGTTAAGCCCGGCTTCCTTTAAAAGGAGGATATCCTCCTTGTACCGGTTGTAGTGGTCCACAGCCTTTCCACTCTTTTCAGAGAATTCGCTATGCTCCATATTCTCCATAAGGTAATAGTCACACTTCGTATTGTCTCCCTCTGTCTGGTGGGCAGAAGTGGAGGCTCCAAGATAAAATCCTTCTTCAAATTTTGTCATTCCTAACCTTCCTTATTTTTCTTAGCGTCGCATTCAGCCTTTCAACTGCATCTGCGTCCTGAGACAAGCCTCCCTGGGCAAGAAGCTTTGACAGAGGCTGACGAAGAGCCATCTTTGCCATTTCAGGAGATACCTTGACTCCTTTGCCCATGCCTCCTGCCATTTTCTCCATCATGCTTCTGTTCACTTCCTCCATCAGCTTCCGTCCCTCTTCAGTGGCTTCAATCTCCCCTAAAGTGGAATTGATGGACAGGAATTCATCATCTTCACTTTCCTTTCTGTCAAACCAGTTCACCACCTTGCTTCCAGGAATAAAGTAGCTTGGGTCAGGAGCTGCAACCTTCTCCAGCTCAATGGAGTCCACATCCCCTTCTACGTTTTTTGCTGTAACCACATGGCTACCAGTGATTTTGAAGGAAAAGGTGAAGACATTGGAGCCCTTCTTCCTTCCAAGGCTCCTTCCGTCTACAGAAAGCTCCACCTCAGATGAGTTGGAATAGACCTTAACCTCTGTCTCCTCCTCCACTCTGTTACGGTATCTTCGTCCTGCAATGTAGACAAAGCTCTTCTTCCTCCAGTAGGAGGCATAGAGCCAATAGGCATCCTTTCTCGTCTTGCGGTCGAAGGTCACAAGGCCCTTATGGTTCTTTCCTGGGTCTCCAGCCTCATTTCTTCCGCTGGCTCCAAAGTCAAACATGTTCCATACGTAGGTTCCCCATAGCCAGGGACGGGAAGCGATGAGAGATGCCATATATGTGTGGTACATAGCCTGATAACCTTCAGAAAAGTCCCCCCTCTCCGGGCATGGGCTCTGTATGGCCACTGCTGCATCTGCTCCATATTCTGTTATGGCTATCCTATACTCTGGATGCTCTCTATGGAGTGAATCCAGGAAATTCTCATTGTCTTTCAGGTCTCCTACGTACCAGCCGTAGTAGATGTTGTAGCCAATGATATCTGGAATGGAAAGAAGAGGAGAAGATGTCTCCAGCATAAAGAGGTTTGCCATGGCTGTGTACCTCTCTCCGTCCAAAGCATGACAGAGATCGTTCAGCCTTCTATGGTTCTCGATAAGATTATCCGTCACCCCCTGAAGCGTTATTTCGTTGGATAGTGCCCAGCAGTATATGGAAGGATGATGGATATTCTGGGTAACCAGCTCCCTCATCTGGGAAAGAGTGTTCTCCTCCCCGTTTTCCATGAATACTGTTATGAAGGGAATCTCAGCCCAGACCAATAGGCCCTTCTCATCACAGAGCTCATAGAAGTGCTGTGAATGCTGATAGTGGGCAAGACGGAGGGAGTTGGCTCCAGAGTCAAGGATGATCTCCATGTCCTCCTCTTCGTCCATTCTATCTATTGCGTTTCCCTTGCCCCATCTATCCTGATGACGGCTCACACCTCTCAGAGGATAGCTTCTGCCATTCAGGAAGAAGCCTTTTGTGCTATCTATCTCTATGGTCCTGAAGCCTGTCTTCAGTTCAACCCTATCCTTCTCTTCTCCATTCTTTTCCAGGGAAAAGGACACTTTATAGAGATATGGATCCTCTAATCCATCCCATAGGTGTACATCATCTATTGTCACCTCCCCCTTCACTTCCCCTTTCTCAACAGGGAAGGAATAGAGAGAGCCGCCGATGGCTACGATACACCTATCCCCTTCTCCTTCCACCTTTGAGGAGAAGGAAAGGATTCCCTTTCTTCCTTCAACTTTTGTGGAGACCTTCACTCCCGGTCCACCATACTCAAGGAGAGGGAAGTGGATTTCATCTGTCTCCACCAGATACACATTACGGTATATTCCTCCATAGAAGGTGAAGTCTGCTTTCTGTGGATAGACTCTGTCGTTGGGAGTATTGTCTACAGTAACAGTGATGGTGTTCTTTGCCTTCAGAAATGGAGTAAGGTCGAAGCGGAATGTGGAGTATCCACCATCATGATTTCCAAGCTCCACTCCATTGAATATGACCCGGGAGGAGCTGTTCACGCCTTCAAATTCCACATATAGCCGTCTGTTTTCCTCTAATGAGTATTCGAACTCCTTACTGTAGGAAAAGACTCCCCTCAGATATAGCTTTTCTGTGTATCCGTCATCCCTGTTCCAGGTATGGGGAAGAGTAACTCTCTCTTCCCCACTCTGGCCATGGAAAAGCCAGTTGTCATTGAATACTATCCTTTCTCTCATCTATCTCCCTTCCTTTCTGCAATGCGCTTCTGCACTTCCACCATCTCTTCCTTGGAAAGAGGAGAAAACTTCATTGCAACGAGAGTACATGCCCATCCCACAAGAGGAAGACCATAGTAGATTGCCATGGTGAACCAGAATATTCCCATTGTATATGCGTCTCCTGGCTGAGGCATTGTGGCTGTATAGCCAAGAATGGCGACAGAAGAGGTGGCGATAAGGGCGCCGAAGGAAGATACCAGCTTATCGATGAAGGCATAGGTTCCTGTGACAGTGGCAGGCATAAGGTTACCACTCCTGTCGAATTCATAGTCGATGACATCAGCCATCATGGCATTATTTGCTGTTGTGACACTCATCTTGCATCCGTTAAGTGCAAAGTTCAGGATTACGAAAACAATCATCAGAGGCATCTTCTGAAGGATTATCTGAGGCTTTCTGCTCAATACAGTGAAGAATACTACAGACACAGCTGCAACTATCATGCAGGCTCTGGTCCATACCACTGTGCTTTCCTTATTTCCATGCTTTCCTGCATGTTTAGCGCCAATGATTGCAAATACTATGGATGGAAGCATGCTTACAACGCTGAGCATGGTGGATATCTGCATGTTGCCCAGAATTATTCCATAGAGAAGAGTTGTGATTATGGACTGGGAGATGGTCTGCTGGGCAATCTTGTCGCTGGCTCCTGCCACAATGAACATCTGAAGAGCCTTGTTGGACTTGAAGAGGCTGACCATGTCACTCAGCTTCACGCTTTCCTTCTTCACTGGGGCACCGATATATTCCAGCTTGTCGTAAGGTGAAATGCCGATGATTGTAATTATGAGCCCCACAAAGGATACAGCTACACAAAGCTTGCAGGTTGCACCCAGCATAGGAACGTTAAACTCTCCATAGCGGGGAAGGATGAACATCATTATGGCCATGGAAAGGAACATTGGAACGAAGTAGTTGAATACTGTACTCCAGATTCCCACCATAGGTCTCTGCTTTGGATCGTTGGTAAGTGCGTGAGGTATGGTCTGGTTAATGATGTTGACCATGGTATATCCGATTACATATACACAATAGGTCACAATGAAGAATGGAACTCCATGTCCCTTTCCGCTGGCCCATACATACATCATGAATACAGCCAAGGATTCGATGACCCAGCCCAGGAAGGCCCAGAGTCTTATTTTTCCAGCCTTAAGCTTTGTCTTGTCAATAAGGAAGGCTACGATGGGATCCGTTACTCCATCGAGAATTCTGGTAGCTGTCAGGATGAAGCCTACCACAGCTGTGGCTATTCCATATCCCACGTTTGCCACATAGCTGGCATATCCCATAAGGATATAGAATGTCATGCCCATCAGTCCACTGGATGAACAGGAGAAGGCAATTCTCCATCCCTTTGCACGTCTGTACTCTACGCCACCATTCTGGCTAGAGCTTTCATTTCCTTTTTTCATGATTGTCTCCTTTTTTTCGGTGGAATCCACCATGTTCAGAATATTTCCATTTGACCGATAGAAATAGAAGGATATAATCATCTATAGAAATATATGCTCAATTATAATGCCCAAGACTTCATGACGCTCATTTCCAATATCACAGGATGCAGGTTCTGCCACTTCCGTGATGACGAAAGTGTGCTGGAGGAGTATGAAAGGACCCAGTGCCTTATTCCCCAGCTCCAGCCCATGATGAGAAAAGAGGAGCTTCTTTCCGTCTGCTCCTCCTTGGAGAAGCGTACTTTCTACAGGATCCTTGACAGCTTCGGCATTGGAATACTCATATTTTCCTTCATGGATGACAAGTGGATATCATCACCTTTCATCCGTAAGGAATGGAACAGGGATAATATGGAAAGGATTTTGGCCTCAGCTGCCATGAAGGCATCCATGCTTCCTTCCCTTGAACTCTATTACACTTCCCTTCCCCTCCTCTCAAGCACAAGGATGATGAAGCTTATTATGGCCATCATCAATTCCTACTCTCCCATGGAAGAGGAGTATGATTTCGTTCCTCTGGAAGAAGGGATGGCTCTGGAGAAGAGGAAAAACCAAAGCCTGGACCTCAATGCAGACTATAGCTTCATCTACCGACGCTATGACATGGAGAACAGGTTCCTTCGTGTGGTGAAGGAGGGAAACATTGACGAACTGGACACCTCCATCAAAGACATGGTGGATTTCTCACAGAATAGCGATTCCACTCTCTTTACAGGTCTCTACAGAAAGAATATCTCTTCAGGAATGTCTGTCCTCAGGACCTTGGCAAGAAAGGCTGCTGAGGACGCAGGGGTCAGCGTAATAACCATAGATATCATCACCCAAAGGGCCGTGCAGAAGATCGATTCGGAAATGAGGCAAAGCGAAATAATAAGGATAACGAAGGAAATGATAAGGGAGCTTACTGAAGAAGTAAGGAAGGAGAACATCCTTCTCAAAGGAATCTCCCCCTCCATATCCAGATGCATAAATCACATTCGGCTCCACTACGCAGAAAACATCACCTTAAGCGACCTCTGCTCAATCTCTTCAATGTCAAAAGCTAATCTGACCAGAAGATTCCAGAAGGAGACAGGAACCACTGTCTTCACATATATCAGAAATGCCAGATGCCACCATGCTGTAGCCCTTCTGGAGGAAGGGGTGTTGACCATAAAGGAGATAGCTGGATATGTAGGTTATCCAGACTATAACTACTTTTCAAAGGTTTTCCGGTCCTATGCAGGTGTTTCACCAGTAGAATACAGGAAGGAGCATCTGAATAGAAATGGAAGATGAAAT
>JAEDOD010000007.1 GCA_016302165.1 Sphaerochaetaceae bacterium | reverse complement strand
CCTGCAGCCTGGATATCTGACATCGTTACAATACAGGTGGTCCTATTGTCTTCAATGATCTTTGCTGCAGCTTCTTCGCCGCCTTCAAAGGTGGCCAGTACTGGATAGGTAGGGAAGGCCTTCTCCAGCCCAAAGCTTTTTCTTGCCTTCTCGTATCCCCGGTTCCTGGCTTCTGCTACGCCTGGAGCCACGTCTGGATCCCGGTCTTCATCAAGATAGGCGGCACCTGGAAGGGAAATGATTGAAATGTTTCTGTGTCCATGCTCCAGTGCCTCCCTCATCTGCATTTCTGCCGCTCCTTCGTTGTCTATGGAGACGGAGACGATGTTCTCTTCATCTATGGCGTCAATGCATACGAAGGGAAGCTTTCTTCTCTTCAGGGCTTCCTGTACTTCCTTTCCGAACTCAAGACCCATACCGATGATTCCGTCTACAGTAGCATTCTTGATTGCTTCAGCAATGGAAGAGCGAAGGGGAGGGATGCAGGTAATGGTGTATCCATAGCTTTCGCAGACGCTGCCGATTCCTGTCAACACGTCCACCACATGGGGGTTTCTCATGGAAATGTCAAAGGACTGAGGCACCAGGAAACCTAAGGAGAGATGCCTTCCCAGGGAGAAGTTCCTTGCCATAGGATCCGGGAAGTAATCAAGCTCCTGGGCAATCTTCAATATTTTATCTACAGCATCCCTGCTGATCCTTTCAGGGCAGTTGAATGCAAAGGAGACAGCTGTCTTGGAATACCCTGATTTCTGGGCGATATCAGCGATTGTTATTCTCTTTGCCTTCATGACGTACCTCTTTTCCTTTTCTTTTCTAAACTAGTTTACGACCCAATTTGCCTGTGGTCAAAGTTTTTCTTGAGAAGATTACTTTCATCCTGGTCTCATAGTCACAAAGAGCCTGCTATGTAACGGGATACTGCCAGTGTCTATCGGTTTCCTTTTCCCTTCTTTGATGTTATCTTTCCTATATGGAACATTGCCGCTTAAGGAGTTGAGATGTCTTTCTGGGAGAAACTGAAGGAGACCGGGCTCTCTGTACTGCCCATCACTGTATCTGCACTAGTTCTGATCTTCCTCTTCGGTCTTTCCGGAGAAGTATCGGTAATCTTCTTTCTCTTCTCCTCCCTTCTAATGGTCCTGGGGCTTTCCCTTTTCCTTCTTGGAGTAGACATGGGCTTTATTCCTGTAGGCAATCATCTTGGAAATCTTATTACAGGAAAAAGGAAAGTATGGCTTCTTCTCTCTTCTGGACTTGTCTTGGGAGCTATGGTAACTTTTGCAGAGCCTGACGTAAGGGTTCTTGCGTCCCAAGTCAAAAGTGTGGATGGAAGTGTAGATATAAACCTATTTGTCTTGGTGATAGCTTTGGGAGTAGGTCTCTTTATGGCCCTCAGCTATCTTAGGGCCCTTTCCCGGTTTTCCTTCAAGATTACTATTGCCCTTTGTATAGGAGTCTTATGCCTTCTATCGCTTTTCCTTCCTCCCTTCCTTGCATCCGTAGGCTTTGATGCAGGAGGCGCCACCACCGGCCCCTTGGCTGTTCCTTTTATTCTTGCTTTAGGTATTGGTGTTTCCTCTGTCCATGGAAACAGGGAGGAGGATTCCTTCGGCTTTACAGGAATAGCAAGCATCGGTCCTGTGCTGGCTGTAATGGTCTATGGCCTTTTTCTCAATAAGGGAGGTTCCCTTCCTCCTTCAGAAGAAAGTGTTCATTCCTTACTCTCGACTTTCATTTCTGTGGTGAAAAGCGTATCCTCCTCCCTTCTTCCTCTGGTGCTGCTTTCAATCATTACTGTTGCTATCATGAAGCTACCAAAGGTTGGAAGCATAAAGATAGGAGTGGGAATCCTCTATTCGTATCTCGGAATCGTTCTCTTCCTCTTTTCTGTGGAGGCCTCCTTCATGCCTGTGGCATTGGCAATCGGCTCTGCCTTAGCGTCTTCGTCTCCCTATATAGTTGTTCTGACAGGAATGATACTAGGCTTTGCTGTAGCCTTGGCTGAGCCTGCAATCTTTGTGTTGACGGGAGAAGTAGAGGAGAAGAGCCAAGGAAGAATCAGAAGGAAGGTCCTTCTTTTCTCCATTGCCTTTGGAGTCGCCGCAGCTCTAGGCCTATCTATGGTAAGAATAATGCTTGACATTGATTACAGATGTCTGATTCTCCCTATCTACGGTATAATCCTTATACTTCTTCCTTTTGTACCAACCCTGTTTGCTTCTATAGCCTTCGACAGCGGAGGAGTAGCTACCGGTCCCATGACCTCCACCTTCCTTCTTCCTCTATCTTCAGGCTTTGCCATGGTGGTGGGCTCAGGGGAGATGGCCTTCGGTATGATTGGGCTTATTGCATCAATGCCTATACTGGCTTTGGAAATACTTGGAATCATCTACAGCATCAAGACAAGAGGAGGAAAGAATGAATAGAGGAAGAATGGTGATGGTTGTTGTTCCTAGAGGTGAATCAGATTCCATTATGGCTGCCATAAGAAACAGAGGCGCCACAGGTGGAACTGTAATCTATGGAAGGGGGACCGCTTCCTCCTCCCTCCTTTCAATCCTTGGCTTCAGCGATACCAAGAGAGAGATTCTGATTTCCTTTGTAGAGGAGGCCATATTGGATGGCTGTAGGGAAGAAATAGAGAAAAGAGGAAAGAAGGGTATATTGGCAATTATAGGAGACGAAGAGATGAATGAAGATAGATGGACAATGATTGAGATAATATGTGAAGCAGGATATGCAGATGACTGCATGGCTGAGGCCAGAAAGGTGGGAGCAAAGGGCGGAACCATCATCAAGGGCCATGGAACTGCCAAGGACGATGATGTGAAGTTCTTCGGATATCCAATTACCAGCGAGAAGGAAGTGCTGGTGATTGTCGAGAAGACAGAGGTGGCCAAAGCTATAATGGAAAAGGTGGAGAGCCTTCCATACATTTCCAAAAAGGGCAAGGCTGCTGTCTTCGGAATACCTGTTTCCTACTTCAGGAATTTTGACTAGGTCCCAAATTCACTGAATCAACATATTGATAAATTGACCAAGGGGAGAATATTGGTTATCTAGATATCATTCGATTAAATTGCGGGGCTGATTTTGATTAAGGAATTGTTTTCTCGTGTAAGGCAGTATAGGTTCAAGACTGCCATTACACCTATTTTTATGATTCTGGAAGTGTTGATGGAAGTGCTTATTCCAGCAATCATGGCCCAGATCATAGATAAGGGAGTAGCGGAAATGGACATGGCGTATATCCTTACCATGTCATTTTTTCTTGTTCTTTCCGCTTTATGTTCCCTTCTTTTTGGTGTTCTAGGATCCAAGTTCGGTTCGGAGGCTGGAGCCGGTTTCGCCACTAATCTACGGCATGACCTGTATGTTAAGGTCCAGGAATTCTCCTTTTCCGATATAGACAGGTTCAGCACATCCTCCCTCATCACCCGTCTCACGACCGATGTACAGAGGGTCCAGCAGCTCTTTATGATGAGCATAAGAATGTTTGTCAGAAGTCCTATGATGCTCATCTTCGCTTCTGTAATGGCCTATAGGGCAGGAGGAATTCTTTCAGCAATCTTTGCTGTCATCATTCCTATCCTTGCCATTGCAGTCCTTATTCTTGTGAAGATCACCCATGGTTATTTCTCTGCAGCCTTCAAGGGCTACGACCGCTTCAATCAGGTGGTGGGAGAGAACCTTTCAGGAATCAGGACCGTAAAGGCATTTGTAAGGGAAGGGGAAGAGAAGGAAAAGTTCAGAGAGAGCAGCGACTATATCCGCTACAACTTCACGAAGGCCCAGAAGATGATGGCAATCATGAGCCCTATGATGATGTTCGTATCCTATGGCTGTATGATAGCTATCTGCTACTTTGGAGCTAGATTAGTCAACGTGGGATCCCTGGATACAGGTGCCCTCATGAGCATATTCACATATTCCGGCCAGATTCTCTCATCCTTGATGATGACAGGAATGATTGTCGTCATGTACACCATGACCAAACCCAGCATGGAAAGGATATCTGAGGTTCTTTCCTTCTCTCCAACCATGGATGAAAACGAAGATGGAGAGAAAACTGTCAAGGATGGAAGCGTAGTCTTCAATCATGTGTCCTTCGGCTACAAGAAGGGCTCTACCTGCCTTAAGGACATCAACCTTGAAATAAAGAGCGGAGAGATGGTGGGTGTCATTGGAACCACAGGAAGCGGTAAATCTACCCTGGTCTCCCTTATTGCAAGGCTTTATGACACCACAGAGGGAAGCGTAATGGTGGGAGGCAAGGACGTAAGGGACTACAACCTGACAGCTCTCCGTAACAGCGTTTCTGTGGTTCTTCAGAAGAATACTCTCTTCTCTGGAACAGTGGAGGAAAACCTGAGATGGGGAAACGAAAATGCAACTGAGGAGGAAATGACCAAGGCTGCAGATATCGCCTCCGCCCTTCCATTCATCAGGGAGAAGGAGGATGGCTTCAAGAGCCGTGTGGAGCAGGGTGGCGCCAACTTCTCCGGAGGTCAGAGACAGAGGCTATGCATTGCAAGGGCTCTATTGAAATCTCCTAAGATTCTTATTATGGATGACTCCACTTCTGCCGTTGACACAGCAACAGACAGAAAGATAAGGGAAGCACTAAGGCGTGACGTGAATTCAATGACCAGAATCATCATTAGTCAGCGCATATCCTCCATTGAGGATGCTGACAAGATTGTCATCATGAATGCCGGAACAATCGAGGATGTGGGCACCCATGAGGAGCTTCTGGCGCGTAACGTTGGTTACAGGACTCTATTCGAGACTCAGACAAGGGGGAAAGACTGATGGGTAAGATGAAATTTGGTGAAAAGGCCAAGAACCCTAAGAAGACCTTCCTCCGCCTTATGAAGGATGTCTTTGAAGGAAGATATTTCCTGATTGTCCTTATTGTTCTGGGTATAGTGCTTTCAGCCTGGGCCACTACCTATTCTGCATCCTTCATCGGAGACTTCATCGATGATGTAGTGATCCCTCTCAAGGGAAATCCTAATCCAGACTTTTCCATTGCCCTGAGATATCTATTGAAGTTTGCCTTTGTAGTGTCTATATCGATACTGTCTTCCTTCCTGGTGTCATGGATAATGGTGGGCATTGCCCAGAACGCTATCTATGACATGAGGATCAAGATGTTTGATAAGCTTGAGTCTCTGCCTCTCTCCTATTTCGACAGGAACAGAAGAGGCTCCATCATGAGCCGCTTTGCCAATGATACAGATACCTTGAACCAGCTGGTGGCCAATGGCCTGGTGCAGCTTCTCACTGCAGCCATGACCCTTTTGATGGTCCTGGTGTCCATGGCTATGAACAGCTGGATTCTCCTTTTGGTAGTCATTGCCTTCATCTTCATTACACTCTTTGCCACAGGACTTCTGGGAAAGAAGTCTGGTGCATACTTCAAGGCCCAGCAGAAGGACCTTGGTGTAGTGAATGGATACATTGAAGAGATGATGAACGGCCAGAGAGTGATAAAGGTGTTCACCCATGAAGAGAAGAGTATCAGCGAATTCGAAAGCCTCAACAAGAAGCTTGAGACAAGTATGGCAGAAGCCAACGCCTGGGCCGGAGCCATGGGACCGGTGAACAATAACCTGGGCCATCTGCAGTATGTGGTGCTGGTGCTGGTGGGAGCTTTGGCCATCATCTCCAGGCCTAATTTCTATACTATCGGTGCTCTTGCTGCATTCCTGCAGCTTTCCAGGTCCTTCTCGAATAACATTTCCCAGATTTCCCAGCAGTCCAACAATGTTCTTCTGGCCCTTGCAGGAGCAGAAAGAATCTATGCACTCCTGGATGAAAAGGAAGAGAAGGATGACGGAGATGTAACGCTGGTAAGAGTCAGGGAGAAGGAAGGAAAGCTGGAAGAGGTCAAGGAAAGGACAGGACGTTGGGCCTGGAAGGTTCCTGAAGGAAATGGCTTTACCCTTGTTCCCCTTAAGGGTGGAGTGGTCATGGACCATGTAGACTTTGGCTATAATGAAGACAAGACAGTTCTTCATGACATCTCCCTTTATGCAAAGCCAGGGCAGAAGATAGCCTTCGTAGGCTCTACAGGAGCAGGAAAGACCACCATCACCAATCTTCTGAACCGCTTCTACAACATCCAGAAGGGAACCATAACCATTGACGGTATCGACATAGGCCGTATGAAGCTCAATGACCTGAGACGGTCTATGGCCATGGTCCTTCAGGATACATCCCTCTTTACAGGTACCATCAGGGATAACATCAGATATGGACGGCCTGATGCCACTGACGAGGATGTGGAGAAGGCTGCAAAGCTTGCAAATGCCCATGAATTCATCCTTATGATGAAGGATGGCTACGATACTGTCATCACAAACAATGGAGAGAACCTTTCCCAAGGACAGAGACAGCTGTTGTCCATTGCAAGAGCTGCCATTGCAGATCCTCCAATTATGGTTCTCGATGAAGCTACCAGCAGCATTGATACCCATACAGAGGCCCTGGTCCAGTCTGGAATGGATAAGCTTATGGAGAATAGGACAGTATTCGTCATAGCCCATAGGCTTTCTACGGTACGTAACAGCAATGCAATCATGGTCCTTGAAAATGGCCGGATCATTGAAAGGGGTGACCATGATGACCTTATTGCCCTTAAGGGTACCTACTATAATCTCTACACTGGAAAGAGTGAACTGAGCTGAGGTAAGGCTGTGGAATAAACCCCACAGCCATTTTCTTCCACAAATTTGATGGTTATCTGAAAGTGGGCTATTATTCTAGTGTGAAGGAAAACTGTTATATCTGCATCGATCTCAAAAGCTTCTATGCTTCCGTTGAATGCGTGGAGCGGGGCCTTGATCCCATGACTACAGATCTTGTAGTTGCGGATCCGGAACGTGGAGACAAGACCATCTGCCTTGCTGTTTCTCCCTCCCTTAAGGCCAAGGGAGTAAAGAACAGATGCAGAGTCTTTGAGATTCCTCCACACATTAAATATATCAAGGCCACTCCAAGAATGCAGAAGTATATAGATTACGCTGCAGAGATATATGGCATATACCTTAGGTATCTTTCCCCGGAAGACATCTACGTGTATTCCATAGATGAAGCCTTCCTTGACTGTACAACCTACCTGGACTTATACGGAAAGACTCCCAGAGAAATGGCTGTCTTTCTTATGGACAGGATTTCAGAGGAGGTTGGCGTCAGGGCTACAGCTGGAATCGGGACCAATCTGTACCTAGCGAAGATAGCTCTCGATATAACTGCCAAGCATTCTCCAGATTTTATCGGCATCCTTGACGAAGACGCTTTCAGAGCCCAGCTATGGTCTCATCGTCCACTGACAGATTTCTGGCGAATAGGAAGGGGGACTGAGGCAAGGCTTGAAAGATTTGGAATCTTTACCATGGGCCAGATAGCCCATGCTCCTGAGGAGCTGTTGTATAAGGAGTTCGGTATAGACGCTGAACTTATGATTGACCATGCCTGGGGAAGGGAAAGCACTACAATGAAGGATATCCAGGCCTATAGACCTAAGAACAACAGCATAAGCTCAGGCCAAGTCATGATGCGTGACTACTATTATCCTGAAGCTCTCATAGTTGCCAAGGAAATGGCTGTAGACTGTGCCCTTCAGCTTACAGCCAAGAGAAAGGCTTCAACCACCCTTGGCTTTGGAGTGGTAATGGCATCCCGGTCTGGTGGAGGCCTGAGGAGCATGAGCTATTCCTTTTCCCATCCTACCCAAAGCGACCTGGAGATCAGGGATGCCATAGAAAAGATTTTCTCTTCCATTGTGGCTAAGGATGAATATGTAAGAAGATTTATGGTCTCCCTTTCAGGCCTTGTGGAGGAGGATGCTCCGCGGCAGCTGGATTTGTTTCTTGACGATGAAGAAAGCAGAAAGAGGGAACGTATCCAGAAGGCTGTGCTTTCCATAAAGGGAAGCTTCGGAAAAAACGCTATATTGAAGGGTATGGATTATGAAGAGGGAGCCACACAGCGGGAGCGTAACAGCCAGATAGGAGGACATAAAAGTGGCAGTTGACAGACCTAAGATGACCAGGGAGGAGAGAGCCAAGCAGTTTCTTCCTTTTTCAGCTGTACGAGGTCTGGAGGAGGCTCTGGAGAAAAAGAGGGCGGCACTTTTCCATAGTGAAAAGCCTATGTTGGCTCCAGATATGGAAAGTGAGATAGATAAGGTGCTGAGAACACTAAAAAAAGGAGATCGGATCAAGGTTGTGTACTACATTGGAGATGAGGAAATAATTGAGACCAATGTGGTGAAGGCAATATCTTCTGAAAAGCGAGCCTTGGCACTGGATAAGGGTAGTGTTGGCTTCGATTCCATCATATCCATTTCAGTTGAAGAGTAAAGTGGAAAAAGGCGCAAAAAAAATCGGGATGGGCGGACTCGAACCGCCGGCCCCCAGTCCCCCAGACTGATACGCTAACCACTGCGCTACATCCCGAAACAACTTATTCTTGCCTCTTTGCCTCTTTATGTCAACCACATGGAAAATCTTATATGGATATGTAAAAAGCTTCAGATGCTTCCTTGAATAAAGGGAGTATGAGGCTATGAGGATAGTGCAGAAAAATGCCGCCGCTTTTTCTGCGACGGCAAATTGTCAGAAATTAAGTTTTGCCACTTCCTCTACGCTGTTTTCAATGGCAGGAGGCATGGATACTCTGCCGTCAAAAGCCTTCATATCCTTGAAGCCGGATCCAGTGAGAAGAACTACAGCAAGAGCGTCTTCTCCCACTTCCTTCTTCAGTCTTTCCTTATCCTTCTTGAAGGCGGCCCAGGCACAGGCTGCTGCAGGTTCTGCAAGAACTCCAGCCTTTGATGTAAGGTCAATCTGAGAGGAAAGGATATCTTCGTCGCTGACCCTTACGCACCAGCCTTTAGATGCCTTTACATATTCTCCAGCCATTCTTCCATTGGCAGGAAGACCTACACTGATGCTGTCTGCACGGGTTGTTGCATCAAATTCGCTGTAGTCACCCAATTCCACAGAGTTGGAGATTGCTGCGCTTTTTTCTGACTGGCAGCAGATCATTCTAGGCATCTTCTCTATAAGGCCTGCCTCCAATAGATCCGAGAAGCCCTTTGCCACACCTGCGATGATGCAGCCGTCTCCTACAGGTACATATACAGCGTCTGGGGCCTTTCTTCCAAGCTGCTCGAAGAGCTCAATGGAGATGCTCTTCTTTCCTTCGATTGTCATAGGGTTGTAGGCAGTGTTTCTGTTGATTCCCCCATGAAGCTTTGTGTATTCGATGGAAAGCTTGAATGCATCATCATAGGTTCCCTTTACAGGAATTACCTTCGCTCCATAGAGTACAGACTGCATAAGCTTGTTGATTGGAGCTGTATAAGGCACAAAGAGGATGATGTCCAGATCCATGGCGGCTCCTACAGCGCTCATGGCGGCTCCTGCGTTTCCTGTGCTGGCCAGAGCAATCTTCTTCTCTCCCAGGGCCTTTGCCTGGAGAGCCACTTCGTAGGAGGCTCTATCCTTGAAGGAACCTGAGATCAGCTGGGAGTCCAGCTTGAAGAATAGATTCTTCATCCCTGTCTCCTTCTGTAGCCTACGTGGTGCCATAAGAGGAGTGATTCCGATAGGGTATTCGGTTTCGTCTTCGGAAGGGTAGGGATAGAAGTCGTTAGGAGTAACGTGGTCCTTCTTTCTTGCCTTTTCAAGAACTTCCTTATCAAGCTTTACAATAAGGTTCCCTTTTGGGAATGTCTTTCCGTCATTCTCTTTGCTGCATTCTGGGCACTGGTACATAATGGAATCTGTAACATATTCCCGTCCGCAATCAGAGCATACATATTTGAATCTCATTGTTCCTCCATAAATAACCGGGGATTTCTCCCCGGCACTTTCCTGACTGTAAATCAGCCCTTTATCATGTCGTTGAATTCCTCGATCATAGCATCGATGGTTGCTGTCATCTTTGGAATATCTCTCCAGTAGTCTCTGTCATACCACTGTCTGTTCAGTTCCTCGTAGGTCTTGCCCTGCTGCTCAACCCATGTGTAGTACTTAAGGTTGTGGACTCTGAGTCTTTCGTAGTATGTGAGCTCAAGAGCATTCTCTCTTGTCTGATGCATAAGGGAAGCTGCATGTACCCTGGCTGCCTCGATGGTGGAGAACTTGCCCTGCTGCTCCTCCAGCTCCTTAAGTCTTGATGTATACATGACGCTGGAGTCTGTAAGGATTGTGAAGACAGCATCATCTTCGTCCATTTCATAGTACTTTGCCATCTTGATGGCTGAAAGCATGTTGCCGATGCCGCTGATTCCGAAGAGTGCAAGGTTCTCGATATCCTTCTCTTCGACTCCGATGGAGCGGAGGTAGTCCTTTCCTTCCGGTTCGTTGAAGAGACGATAGATATCCATACAATCCTGGTCGTCGATGGCACAGATCATGTCAGTATTCTTTACGTTGTGGATCCATGGAACATGCTTGTCTCCGATACCTTCGATTCTGTGGGCTCCGAAGCCGTTTCTCAGAAGGGTCGGGCACTGGAGAGCTTCACCTGCTGCAATCTTGATGTTTGGATAGACATCCTTAAGGTGGTCGCCGGCTGCAAGAGTTCCGCCACTACCTGTGCTGGAAGCATATCCACGTACGTTCTCAGCCTTGATGCCAAGCTTCTCAATGACTTCAAGAATAGCAGAACCTGTAACTTCATAGTGCCAGAGATAGTTCTCGAACTGCTCGAACTGGTTGAAGATGACAATGTGCTTGCCTCTTTCAGCGTCCAGTTCATGGCACTTGTCGAAGATTTCCTTTACGTTGGACTCACAGCCTGGAGTAGCGATGATTTCGCCAGCTACTGTCTTGAGCCAGTTGAATCTTTCCTGGGACATGTCTTCAGGAAGGATAGCGATGGACTTACATCCCAGAAGAGCTGAGTTATAGGCACCGCCACGGCAGTAGTTACCTGTGCTTGGCCATACAGCCTGCTGCTCTACAGCATCGAAGTTTCCTGATACAAGAGCTGGTGCCAGACATGCATATGTAGCTCCAACCTTGTGGACTCCACATGGGAAGAACTTTCCTGCAAGAGCATAGATGTGGGCCTTGGTTCCTGTAATCTTTCTTGGGATTTCGATGAAGTTGACGCCACCGAACTGTCCACCCTTTTCCACTGGTTCGTTATGCCAGTTGATTCTGTAGAGGTTAAGTGGGTTTACGTCCCAAAGTCCGACATCCTTGAGAGAGTCCTTGACGCTCTGAGGAATAAGGTCTGGGTTCTTCATCTGGGCAAAGGTAGGGAGAGTGATTCCCTTTTCCCTACATCTTGCAACGTTTTTTGCGATTATTTCAGGTTTCTTTTCAAGGTTAATGAGCATAATTATTTCTCCTGTTGAGTTAAGTATAGTGGGAAAACTCCATTTGTAAAGAAAATTATGATGGAAAAAATGAAGAATTAGTGAAAAATTGAGGGATAACTAATAATTTTTGGTTTGTTTGAATAGTAATGACGGATTTTGATGGGATAAATCGCGGATTTCAGAAAAGAAATAGTTGCAGATTGTTGCAATTCATCGTCTGCCGATGGTTTTTTTCTTTTTTAACCTGTTTTTAGAGTCACTTTTTTGTGCTTTTCCTTTTCTCTGTTGAGTCATAACAGTAGGTCCATGTAGAATCAAGGCAGTTTTCCCTTTCTAGAGGTGAATTATCGTAAGAGGATAAATGGAGGTGACCATATGTTCAATAAAAGCGACATAACACGCAATGCCTGTCAGCTTTTTGGGCCTCAGGCAAAGAGAGGCTATGACTGGTGGTGGCACTCCTTCACTGGTAGGAGCGAAAGCACAGGAAAGGAGAAAAGCTTCTTCGTGGAGTATTTTCTTTGTAATCCGGCCCTTGGTGGGGACGAGCCGATCCTTGGGCAGAAGGAAGAGAACAGAAAAGAGGGAAGAAAGCCTTCCTATTTGATGGTGAAGGCTGGCTCTTGGGGAGAAGACAGCGCCCAAATCCACAGATTCTTCGGCTGGAAGGAAATTGAAGTATCCTACTCGGTCCCCTTCAGCGTAAAGGCTGAGGATAATTTCTGTACTGAAGACAGGATGTATGGAAAAGTGAAGGTTGAGGGCGCAGAGGAGAAGCCTTATCTGATGAGCCAGAATGGAGAGATGGAGTGGGATCTCTCCATAAATAAGAAGGTTGCATTCAACGTAGGATATGGGGCCGGAAGACTATTTCGTCGAATTCAGCTCTTTGAAATGTTCTGGCACGCTGAAGGAATGAAGACAGAGTATTCAGGAGTGGTGGTCTGGAATGGAGAGAGATACATAGTTTCCCCTGAAAGCTCCTATGGCTACAGCGATAAGAACTGGGGAAAGGATTTCACTTCCCCCTGGGTATGGCTCTCCTCCTGTAACCTGGTATCTGCTGTAAGCGGGAAGAAGCTGGAAGACAGCGTCTTCGATATAGGGGGAGGCTGCCCTAAGATTGGGCCCATTCCTCTTAAGCGTAAGCTCCTATCCGCCTTCTGGTACGAAGGAAAGTGCTATGAGTTCAACTTCTCCAAGTTCTGGACCTTCACCCGTACATCCTTCTATTCCAAAGAGACTGAAGATGAAATCATATGGCATGTGGAGCAGAAGACAGTGAGGTACTCCATGGTCACTGACATAACATGCAAAAAGAAGGATATGCTTCTCGTCAACTACGAGGCTCCCAACGGAAAGAAGCTCCATAACCGCCTATGGAATGGTGGAAGCGGAGAAGGAAGAGTGAAGCTTTATAAGGGGAAGAAGCTCATAGACGAAGTCATATGCCGTAATGTGGGATGCGAATACGGGGAATATGACAAGGAGGCCTAGGGCCTTACTTCAGGAATCTGCCGTTTCCGCTTCTCTTTATCCTTTTGTCTTTAAGGGCATAGGAGAAAAGCTCTTCAATGGCCCTGCCGCTTTTCTCCCATCCCATCTCTGAAAGAAAGAGCCTATAGAGCTCTCCTTTGGTAAGGCTGGGCTTATCTCCTGTCTCAAGAATGTAGAGGATGCATGCAGCCCCTTCCTGGTGAGGAATCTGGTAGGAGTAGCGTAGGGCTGAGGAAGGGGAAGGACGGAAGAAATCCTCCTTCTCTTCCTTATGGAAAACAACTTCCCCGTCTCCATCCAAGGTGGTGGGGAAGGAAAGGGTAAGGGAAAGCTCCTCAAAAAGGGAGAGAAGTCTTGATCCCACTTTCTGAAGCCCAAAGGAGTTCAGTACTCTCTTGTAGAGAAGAGCCTTTCTTATGGGAGCTTCCGCTTCTATGACAGCCTTCATCCTTTCCTTTATTTCATCGTCAAGGGAGCGGGAAAGAAGCTCTTCGGCTTCCTTCCTCGTTTCTTCGATTTCTGCCACTTTATAGATTCTTTTTTCCATGGGCCTCACCTTAACTCAGATTTTAAATGCAATGGAAAATAAGACAATAGTATTTTCTCCCAAAGGTTGATGAAGGGAAGGAGGAAATATTATTATTGTTGTAGGAAACTAGATGAATTACGAGGAACTTATATGGAAATCACCAAAGACATAAAGTATGTAGGCGTAAATGACCACCAGGTGGATCTCTTTGAATCCCAATATAAGGTGCCATCAGGCATGAGCTACAACTCATACATCATCGACGGTGGAGAGAAGACACTGGTCATGGATACTACAGACTCCCACTTCGTGTCAGAGTGGCTGGATAATATCGCTTCTGTCATGCAAGGCAAGGCTCCTGACTATCTTGTGGTCCAGCATATGGAGCCCGACCACTCATCAGGAATCTTCGCATTCATGGAGAAATATCCTGAAGCTGTAATCGTCTCAAGCATGAAGGCCTTCCAGATGATGAAGAATTTCTTTGGCGTAGACTGGAGCGAGAGAAGAATAGTGGTGAAGGAAGGTGACACTCTTACTGTAGGAAGCCATACTCTCGCTTTCGTAGGAGCTCCAATGGTCCATTGGCCGGAAGTCATAGTGACCTATGATAAGACAGAGCAGGCCCTGTTTACAGCTGACGGCTTCGGAAAGTTCGGGGCTCTTGATGTGGAGGAGGCTTGGGATGACGAGGCAAGAAGATACTACATCGGTATCGTGGGAAAATATGGACAGATGGTCCAGTGCCTCCTGAAGAAGGCTGGAACTCTGGATATCTCCATGATCCTTCCTCTCCATGGTCCTGTATTGAAGGAAAACCTTGGCCACTACATCTCCCTTTACGACAAGTGGTCCAGCTATACTCCAGAAGAGGATGCTGTCACAGTTGCATACACTTCTGTCTATGGTCACACAAGGGAGGCTGTGAACTATCTCGTAGAAAAGCTGAAAGAGAAGAATGTGAAGACAGAGGTCTTTGACCTTGCCAGAAGCGATATGTCTCAGGCAGTGGCTTCCGCCTTCAAAAATAGCAAGCTTGTAATGGCTACCACCACCTACAACGGAGAGATCTTCCCATTCATGAGGGAGTTTGTGGACCACCTTACAGAAAGGAATTATCAGAAGAGGAAGGTGGGCCTAATTGAGAATGGCTCCTGGTGTCCTATGGCTGTGAAGTTCATTACAGGCAAGATGGAGAAGAGCAAGGATATTGAGTGGGTTGGAAAAGCAACTCTCCTCAGCGCCCTTTCAGACTCATCAAGGTCTGAACTCGATGCTCTTGCAGAGGCTCTTGCCAAGTAAAAAAGGAAGACTTGAAAAAATAAGAGGCGGATGAATGTGCTTTCACCCGCCTTTTCCTTTTCTGTCTCTCCAGTAATCAGCCTTCAAGTCTTTCCTTCAGGATCTCGAATACTGTCTTCCATCCTGTGCAGAGCTCGTTTTCCTTGAAGTAGATTGCAATTTCCCTTTCAGCTGATGCAGGGCTGTCTGAACCATGGATTACGTTGTAGCTCATCTGAGGAGTGAAGTCACCTCTGATTGTTCCCACTTCAGCCTGAGATGGATTTGTCTTTCCCATGATCTGTCTCATGCCGCTGATGCAGTCTTCGCCCTCAACTACCATGGCTACAATAGGGCCGCTGGTGATGAACTTCACAAGGCCTGGGTAGAAGGGCTTTCCTTCGTGCTCAGCGTAGTGTGCCTTTGCCATCTCTGGTGTTACGTCCAGCATCTTAAGTCCTACGATCTTATATCCCTTGTCTTCGATTCTTCCGATTACTCTTCCGATAAGTCCTCTCTGGACTCCATCCGGCTTGATTGCTATGAATGTTCTTTCTTTCATCGTTTAACTCCAAGGGGATTCTACCATAAAAGAAGGAGGGAAGGAAGATTCCAGAATTCCATGGGTTCTTGAGACTGGATAGAAAGGCAATGATGTTGCAACTTGTTGCATCTTTTGTTTGACATCGGGTTTTTTGCTGATATCCTATATTTGACGATATCCGTCGAAAGGAGAATAAGTATGGCAGATTTGATGAGACCTATTCCTTTTGGAGAACTTCTTACCCGTATCATGGGAGAGTTCAGAAACCACGATTCCATTTTTTCCATAGATAAGGCCCAGTTCTACAAGGATGACAGGAAGAATACAGTTAATGTGTTCTCCCAGAGCTGTACAACACCTATGGGACCTGCAGCAGGTCCACATACCCAGCTCTCCCAGAATATTGTTGCCTCCTATCTTGTGGGAGCAAGATTCATTGAGCTGAAGACAGTCCAGATCATGGACCATCTTGAGATTGCTAAGCCCTGTATCGATGCCCGTGACGAAGGATACAACGTGGAATGGTCCACAGAATATACTCTTGAAAAGGCCTATGACGAATATCTCAAGGCTTGGATTGTCCTTCACATGATTGAAAGCGCCATGGAAGGAAAGGTTGTAGAGAAGCCATCCTTCATCTTCAACATGTCCTGCGGATATAACCTTGAAGGTATCAAACAGGAGAAGATGCAGATCTTCATCGACAGCATGATCGATGCTGGAAAGAAGCCTCTCTTCGATGAATACATCAACGAGGCAAAGGCTCTTCTGGATGAGGGAATCCTTGAAGGCAGCGATTGGGAAGGAAGGGAAGAGTGCGTCAGGAAGACATTGGACAAGATTTCAAGAAACATCTGTCCTTCCGTCACCGTCTCTACAATGCATGGCTGTCCTCCAAAGGAGATTGAGGCCATCTGTTCCTATCTTCTGACAGAAAAGAAGCTGGATACCTTCGTAAAGCTTAATCCTACTCTCCTTGGCTATGACACTGTAAGGAAGGTCCTTGATGACCTTGGCTTCAACTACGTGGTGCTGAAGAGGGAATCCTTTGAACATGACCTTCAGCTTTCTGATGCAAAGGCAATGCTCCATCGCCTGGTGGAACTGGCTGGAAAGGAAGGAAGAAAGTTCGGTGTAAAGCTTACCAACACCCTTGGCAACGTGAACCCTCAGGATGTACTTCCAGGAGACGAGAGATATGGTTCAGGAAGAATCCTCCTTCCTCTCTCAACAAGAGTTGCCCTCATTCTCTCCGAAGAGTTCAACGGAACTCTTCCTATCTCCTACTCAGGTGGAGTCAGCGCCCTTTCTGTAAAGGAGCTCTTTGAAATCGGCATCCATCCAATCACTCTTGCCACCGATATGCTCCATCCAGGCGGATACGCAAAGATGAAGCAGCTTTGCGAAATCTGCAAGGAAGCTCCAGAAGCATGGAAAAAGGAAACAATCGATGTATCAAGACTGAGAAAGTTCGTCGAGACTGTCTCTTCTCCAAAGGGCATTGCCGGCAAGGAGTTCAGAGGCACCAATTCCTCTAAGGTTGGAACTCCACTTTCCCTCTTCGACTGTTATGTGGCTCCTTGTGTGGAAGCTTGTCCGATTCACCAGCCAATTCCTGAATATGTGGCTCTTGCAGGAGAGGGAAGACTGGCAGAGGCTCTCAGCCTTATCTATACCTCCAATGCACTTCCAAACATCACAGGCTGGATCTGCGACCATCAGTGTCAGAACCACTGTACCAGAATGGACTATGAAGGCCCGGTACAGATCAGGGAGGTCAAGAGGATTGCAGCAGAGAAGGGCTTTGATGAATTCAAGGCTTCCATGTGGGAGAAGCCGGATGAGCCAGCTGATGTAAAGGCAGCTGTAATCGGAGCAGGACCTGCAGGCCTTGCAGCAGCATATTTCCTTGCTCTAGCAGGATTTGATACCTCAGTATTTGAGAAGGAGAAGAATGCTGGAGGAGTAGTCGCCAACATTATTCCTGAGTTCAGGATTCCACTTGAGGCTGTAGAGAAGGATGTACAATTCATCAAAGACAATGGAGTCAAGTTCAACTTCGGTACAGAAAAGACCATTAAGGAGCTTAGGGACGAAGGCTTCGAATATATCTTTGTGGGCGTAGGCGCTACAGCTTCCAACGATCCTCACGTCAGCGGAAACGGACCAAGGGAAAGCGCTATATCCTTCCTCCTCAGAAGTAAGAATGGAGAGAAGATCGACCTTGGAAAGAACGTAGTGGTGGTAGGCGGTGGAAACACAGCAATGGATGCTGCAAGAATGGCCATCCGCACCCAGGGCGTTGAAAGTGTAACTGTAGTGTACAGAAGAAGCCAGAGCGAAATGCCTGCTGACAGGGAAGAGTATGAGATGGCTCTCTCCGATGGCGTGAAGTTCCTCTTCCTCGCTAATCCTAGCGATGTTACAGACGGAATCATGAATGTGAAGAAGATGGTTCTTGGAGAAAAGGACGCTTCCGGCAGAAGAAAGCCTGTGGAAAGCGGAGAGACCTTCAGTCTTGACTGTTCCTACATGATTTCAGCCATCGGCGAAAAGGCTGACCAGAATGTTCTGGATGCCATTGGCGTCGGAGAAGAGGGCAAGGTATACATCATTGGTGACACAAAGACAGGTCCAAGCACTGTAGTAAGGTGCATTGCATCTGCCCAGAGTGCTGTTGATGACGCTATCGACAAGGTCTATGAAGACATTCTCAGCCAGGATGATGATGAAAAGGAGTGCGACTGCGAAGGCGAATGCACCTGCTCATCCCAGGAAGAGGAAGTGATAGAAGAGGATGAAGACATTGATGAGATCAGAAGTGAGGAGGATGACTTCTTCGCTTCCATCAGGGAGAAGAAGAGCTCTGTGCTCCTCAGCGCCTCCAAGACAAGCAAGGACTTCTTGAAGACAGAAGCCAAGAGATGTCTTGAATGCTCCTACTACTGCAACAAGTGTACTGAAGTATGTCCAAACAGGGCAAACGTCATGCTCGACATGAGAGATACAGGACTTTTCGATGATCCATTCCAGATTCTCCACCTGGATGCATATTGCAACGAGTGTGGAAACTGTGCAGCCTTCTGTCCACATGATGGAGGACCGTATCTGAAGAAGTTCACACTCTTCTCCCGCCCTGATGACTTCGAGAACAGCACCAACAGCGGTTTCTATTGTGAAAACGACCAGGTGAAGATCCGTCTTGATGGAAAGATCATCGATGGAGAAATCGATAAGGATGGAAAGCTTGTAGCTGATGTTCCGGAAGAGGTGAAGGCTATGGTCGAGACAGTATTCGTCTCCTACTCATATCTTCTCGGACCTGTGGAGGAATAAGAAATGGCAGACCTATTGATCAAGAATGTAAGGATAATGCAGACAGAGCCTCCTTTTGAGGTTAAGGAGTCCATGGACGTGGTGGTGGATGGTTCATTCATCACCAGGATCGGAAAGAATCTTGACGTTGAGGCCAAGGAGACCATTGACGGAAGTGGAAAGACCTTGATTCCAGGCAACGTCTGTGCCCATCACCACTATTATTCAGGCCTATCCAGAGGAATGCTGATTTCAGCTGGCCCTCAGACAGACTTCATCCAGGTCCTGAAGGAATGGTGGTGGAGACTGGACAGAGGATTGAGGGAGGAGAGTACATACTACTCATCCCTTATCTGCTCCCTTGATGCAATCGCCAGCGGAACCACAAGCTGCGTTGACCATCATGCCTCCCCCTGCTACATCGAAGGCTCCCTTTCCACTATAGCAAAAGGTATGGAGGAGATTGGAGTCAGAGGATCCACATGCTTCGAAGTCACAGACAGAAACCGTGGCATGGCTGAAGTTGAGGATGGTGTCAACGAGAACATCAGATTTGCTGAGGAAGTGGACAGAAGAAGGGCCAATGGAGAGGAAGTTCTCTGTGAAGCCACCATTGGAGGCCACGCTCCATTCACTATTCCTGATGATGGCCTGAAAATGATGGGAGATGCCATGGAGAAGACAGGCCGTGGAATGCATATCCATGTGGCTGAAGCAAGCTACGACAGCGTGTGGTCCCACCATTTCTATGGCAAGGATCTTGCTGTAAGGCTGGATTCCTTCGGTCTTCTCACTCCAAAGTCACTGATTGTCCATGGAGTACACCTTTCAGAGTCTGAAATAGCCCTCATCAATGAACGTGACTGTTTCTTTGCTGTGAATCCAAGGTCCAACATGAACAACAATATCGGCTGCAATACAAAGCTTCCTATGATCAAGAATCTCTGTCTTGGCACAGACGGCTGCGGTGGAAATATGTTCGAAGAGATCAAGATAGGATTCTTCAAGCATAAGGATGAAACAGGTCCATGGTGGCCTGCCAACTTCCTTGAAGCTCTCAACAGAGGAAACAGGCTGGTGGAGTCCCAGTTCGGAAACCGCTTTAAGCTTGGTCGCATTGAGGAAGGCTATAAGGCAGACATTGTGCTTCTGGATTACAATAATCCTACTCCACTTGTTTCCGCCAACGCTCCAGGACACTTTGTCTGGGGAATGAGCAGTGGCCATGTGAACACCACAATTGTCAACGGAAAGGTGCTATTCAGAGACCACAAGTTTGTCAGACGCGATGCAGAGGCCATCTACAGAAGAGCTGCAGAAATTGCAGGAGAGCTGTGGAAGGAAGTAGACAAGATCAGACCGTGAAAAGAATTTGCGGAGCCATAGTCTTTATAGTATATTAGGGTTGAGTGACGGGGGGATATTTCCCCCTGTCTTTGAAAGCAAAGAGATAATCCATTCGTTGTTTTGACGAACAATGGGGAGGAGAAAGGATGTCCTATACCAAGATTAGTGACAAGATCGAAAGAGTGGATGCCAGGACCAAGGCCAGAGGAGAGGCAAAGTACGTATGTGACCTGACCTTTCCTGAAATGCAGTATGCATATATGGTCCGCTCCACCTGTCCAAGGGGAAAGATATTAAAGATTGATGTTCCTCAGATGCCAAAAGGATACAGATTCATTTCTGCAGAGGATATTCCTGAAAAGGGAAAGAACGAGCTGTGGATGATAAGTAAGGACTGGAGAGCCTTCGCCAAGGATTATGTCCTCTATGTAGGAGAGACAATCGGCCTTGTGGTGGGACCAGACAGAACTGTCCTGAAATACCTTAGGGACAACATCCATGTGGAATATGAGGCCCAGGAGCCAGCTGTCACCATAGATGACGGAATAGCGAGCAAGGGCGGTCCTATGTTCCCTGAGAAGGGAAACAACGTTTTCTGCTCCCTCTACTGCGAAAAGGGAAAGGATATGGAAGAGGTCTTCAAGGAGGCTGATGAAATCTTTGAGGAGACCATTGAGACGGGATATCAGGAGCATGTGCATCTTGAGACCAACGGCGCCATCGCCACAATCGAGGATGGAAAGTTCGTCTTCTATGCTTCAGCCCAGTGTCCATTCTATATTAGAAAGAGTGTGGCAGGACTATTAGGTCTTTCTCCTGAGGATATTATCGTCAGACAGTGCACCACTGGCGGTGCCTTTGGAGGAAAGGAGCACTTCCCTGATGTAATCTGTGGAGCTCTTCTGGTTGCAGAGAATGTGATAAGAAAGCCAATCAAGCTTATTTTCGACAGAGAAGAGGATACCCAGTTCTCAGTCAAGAGACATCCATCAAAGTGTATCTACAAGACAGCTCTAAAGGACGGAAAGATCATCGGTATGGATGCCAAGGTCTACTACAACGTAGGAGCCTATCTCGCTTCCTCATTCGTAGTCCTTCAGAGAGGAATCTTCCACGCCAACGGTGTATACAACATTCCAAATACACATCTTGTGGGAGAAGGCATCGGAACCAACACCTTCCCCACCTGCGCCTTCAGAGGTTTCGGCGCTCCTCAGACAATCTTTGCTGTGGAGACCCATATGGACCACATTGCAGCCCATCTGGGAGTAGATCCACTGGAATTCAAGAAACCATACATCATCAAGCAGGGTGAAGAGACTGTCACCAACGGTCACATCATCGAGGAAGTGAAGCTTCCTGAAATGATAGCCAATGTAACAGAGGCTTCAGACTACTACAGAAAGGCCAAGGAATATGGCCGCGGATCTGGCCGTGGTATCGGAATCTCCCTCTATCTCCATGGTGGAGCCTTTACAGGTAACGGAGAGCAGGCAATCATCAAGGCCCATGCAAGACTTGTAAGGAAGGGGGACAGGGTAAGCATCCAGGTGGGCTCCACAGAAATGGGCCAGGGCTTCCAGACCTCCCTTAGAAAGATTGCGGCAAATACCCTTGAGCTTCCAATTGAGAATATCGATTATGACAACCCTGATACATCAAAGGTAGTTGACTCCGGTCCTACAGCAGCCAGCAGATCCACAATGATTGTGGGAAGACTGGTGGAGAGAGCCGCAGAGGAGATGAAGAGACGTTGGGACGAAGGCGACATCACCACAGAAGTGGAATATGAACATCCTGAAGGATTCCCTTGGGACCAGAGCACCTTCCGTGGAGACGCATATCTTGGCTGGGGCTGGGGTGTGGCCTGTGTAGAGGTTGAAGTGGATAAGCTTACCAACGAAGTCAAGACAGTGGGTATCTGGACCAGCCACGATATCGGACACGCTATCGATGAGCTTATTGTCCACGGCCAGGTAAATGGAGGAATCATCCAGTCCCTGGGATATGCAAGCATGGAGAACCTGGAGAACAAAGGCGGATTCTTCAAGCAGAAGCGCATGAGCGACTACGTCATTCCTACAAGTATGGACTTCCCAAAGCAGTATTACCACCTGCAGGAGAATCCATATCCATGGGGACCACAGGGAGCCAAGGGCATGGGAGAGCTGGTGTTCAACGGAGCTGATGCAGCTTATGTAGATGCTGTGGAAAGAGCTCTTGACACCAAGTTCTGTTCCATCCCAATTCCACCAGAGAAGATCGAGGAGGCTTTGAAGAAGAATGCTCAGTGAAGTCAAATTTACCCTTAACGGAAAGAAGATAGTGTATCAGGGAGATCCTTTGAGAAGACTCCTTGATGTAATAAGGGAAGACCTTGGCCTTACAGGAAGTAAGGAGGGCTGCTCTGAAGGTGAATGCGGAGCCTGCTCCGTAATCAAGGATGGCCATCTGGTAACATCCTGCATTATTCCTGTGGGAGCATGTCAGGATAGCGAAATCCTTACAATCGAAGGCATAAAGGATACAGCAGAAGGGGAATGCATCGTCTCAGCCTTTGCCGAGGGAGGAGCTGTTCAGTGCGGCTTCTGCATTCCTGGAATGGTAATGGCTGCATATTACCTTCTGAAGAACAATCCAAATCCTACGGAAGACGAGATAAGGATGGGAATCAGCGGAAATATCTGCAGATGTACAGGCTATGACCTTATTGTAGATTCCATTGCCCTGGCAGCGGAAAAAGGAGCTGACTTATGGAAGAAGTGATGTGCTACATGCCCCAGTCTCTTCAGGAGGCCTTGACTCTTATGGATGAGAAGGATGCCATTGCCCTGGCCGGTGGCTCCGACCTTATGGTCAGCGGAGCAAACGGAACTGGAGTGGATCCTACATTTTCCCGTCCTGTGGTGATAATCTCCAACCTGAAGGAGATGAAGGGAATCAGAAGGCTGGATAATGGATGGACAGAAATCGGTGCCCTCACCACCAGCAGGGAAATTGCTGAAAGCGAATTGGTTCATCCTCTCGTAAGGTCTGCCGCTGCCGGCATGGGAGCTGTAGCCTTGAGAAACAGCGCCACCATAGGTGGAAACATAGCCAATGCTTCCCCTAAGGGAGACACTCCCCAGCCTTTGATCCTTCTGGACGCAGAAGTGGTGCTGAAAAGCGTAAGGGGAGAGAGAAGGATGAAGGTGGATGACTTCATCATCAGCGCAAAGAAGACCAAGCTGGAAAGAGGTGAGCTGATTACATCCATTCTTATTCCTCCCCAGGATTTCACCCACTATTACTACAGGAAGATAGGAATGAGAAGGTCCAACGCCATCAGTAAGCTTACCCTTAGCGCAGCTGCAACCATAAAGGATGGAGTTCTTGTTGACTTCCGTGCCTCTTCCGGTGCTGCAGGCCCTAAGGTCATCAGAAGCTATAGCGCAGAGAGTATTCTCAAAGGAAAGAGAATTGAGGAACTGGAGGGAGTGAAGGAAGAGTTCCTTGATGCCTGGAACAATGCAATTTCTCCTCATGCTATGCCTCTCTACAGGCGTGGTGCCACAAGAAGAATGCTTTCATATTTCATTGACACCCTTATTTCCGGTGCTCCGGAAGGAAGAATCCAATAGGAGGGAAAATGGTCATACATCACCCAAAGACAGCCTTGGAGGCAGTAATGCTCAGAAAGAGTATTCCTCAGTCAGCATATCTGGCTGGAGGAACTGAAGTCCTGAGACTGGGCGGAGAGGGGGAAGGCAAGGAACTCATTGATGTCAACGGTCTTCTTCCGTCAACCATCCTTGAAAGGGAGGATGGCATGGTTCAGATTGGAGCTCTTGCCACTCTCCAGGATCTTATCCAGTCTCCACTTATCCCTTCCCCTGTGAAGGAGGCAGCTTCCCTATGCGCTTCCTTTGAAAGAAGGAATAGCGCCACTGTGGGAGGAAACATCGCTTGTCGTAGGGATGATAGCTATCTTGGAGCCCTTTTCTCTGTAATGGGGGTCAAGACCTATGCTGTGACTCCCCATGGAGAAGGTGAGAAATCTGTAGAGGATTATTTCCCCACTACCTGTAGAAGACTGATCCTGTACTTCATCCTGGATCCTAGGAAGGATGGATGGGTAAAGAGATTCGGAAATACTGTATCATCCCATGCCGCCTTGATTGCTGCAGAGAGCGACGGCAGGTACGCCCTTTCCGTTAAGGGAAGTCCAATGGTCATTGGTGATACTCCAGAGATCTATAAGGATGTGGAGTATGTGTCTGATATGTTCGGAAGCGCAGAATACAAGAAGTATCTTGCTTCCATCGTCTTTGGTCTCAGGAGGAAATGATGGACGTTAAGTGTACTATCAACGGAAAAAATTACGTATTGTCCGGATCTGAAGACGACAGACTTCGTGATGTATTGTATAGAGCTGGCTTCTCCAGCGTCAGGGATAGTGACGACAGGGAAGGTTTTGCAGGAAGCGATACCATAGTTTTCAACGGAAAGCTGAAGTATTCAAACTTCATTCTCCTCTATCAGGCAGAAGGAGCAGAGATCAGGACAGCAGAAGGCCTCCTTAATGGGCGGGAGCTGAACTATGTCCAGAAGGCCATGATCAGCGCAGGAGTAGTCCAGAGCGCATACAATGCTCCTGCCGCAGCCCTTATTCTTACATGGCTTCTGGAGAAGAACCCAAATCCTACAAGGGAAGAGATCAAGGAAGTACTTTCAGGAATATTCATCAGGGATGCAGGCTATGAGCACTACTATCTTGCTGTGAAGCTTGCCACAGAGCTAAGGGATTATGGAGAATACAGAAGTGAGATTGCTCCTTCCTTCCGTCCAAATCTCAACATCATCGGAAAGCCTTGCGATAAGATTGACGGCGCCTCCCTGGTGTCTGGAGAAAAGGTCTTTGTGGAGGATAAGGTTCCGTCCGATGCCTATTGCCTCCATGTGCTGAGAAGCCCCTTTGCCCATGCATACATCAATTCCATCGACACCAGCGAAGCTGAGAAGGTTGACGGAGTGGAGAAAATCATTACAGCCTTCAACTGCCCTGATATCTACTATATGCAGGCAGGTCAGGGAAATCCTGAGCCAAGCCCCCATGACAGAAGACTTTTCAACAGAAAGGTGAGACATGTAGGTGACAGGGTTGCAGGAATTGTGGCCAGAACCCCTGAGGCTGCAGATAAGGCAGCTTCCCTTATAAAAGTGGAATATGAGCCTTTGGAAGGTGTATTCACTGTTGAGGAGGCCATGGCGGAAGGAGCCCCGCTGGTACACAATGGAAAGGTTGAATACAGAGCCGGAGCTCCAGCTGACCTTGATGAATACAACAAGGGTCATGATGACGAAAGGGAAGGAAAGGTAGTATACCAGTTCCCTCTCCATGCAGACATCAGACGTAACCTTGCAGCTTCAAACAAGGGCGGAATCGGAGATGTGGAAAAAGGCTTTGCTGAAGCTGACGCCATAGTGGAGGAGACCTATCAGACCAGCCAGATCCAGCATACTCCTCTTGAACCTCATGTATGCTACGCCACAGTGGAAGGTGGAAGACTTGTGGTCCATGCATCTACCCAGGTGCCTTACCATGTAAGAAGAATTGTAAGCTGGGTATGCCAGATACCGGAGAACAAGGTCCATGTAATCAAGGCCAGGGTAGGCGGAGGATATGGAAGCAAGCAGGATATTCTTGTGGAGGACCTTACAGCCTACGCAGCATGGATTACAGGAAAGGGTGTCTACTACAGAAACACCAGAGCTGAGGAATTCTATGCCAATAGCACCCGTCATCCCATGAGAGTCCATGTGAAGATGGGCGGAAAGAAGGATGGAACCATTACAGCCATATTCATGGAAGTAAAGGCCAATACAGGCCCTTATGGTAACCATGCACTTACAGTTCCTATGAACTCCTGTTCCAAGACTCTTCCTCTCTTTGCTGTGGAGAACATGAAGTATGACCTGGAGGTCTATTACACCAATACTCCTCCTGCAGGAGCATATCAGGGATATGGAACTCCAAAGGGAACCTATGGCCTTATGATGGCTGTAGCTGAGCTGGCTGAAAAGCTTGGAATAGACTACAGGACCATTGTGGAGAAGAACCATGTGGAGTCAGGCTATATGCTTGAAATCCTCAAGGGCCTGGGAGAAGGAAGGGAAGGAAACGTTGTTCCTGTAGGATCCTGCGGTCTTGGCGAAGCCATCAAGAAGGGCTGCGACATGATCGAG
Source organism: Sphaerochaetaceae bacterium (assembly GCA_016302165.1). Taxonomy (GTDB): domain Bacteria; phylum Spirochaetota; class Spirochaetia; order Sphaerochaetales; family Sphaerochaetaceae; genus Ornithospirochaeta. Next base: position 13,877 of record JAEDOD010000007.1, on the reverse strand, counting down.
TGGGGAAAGAAGGAGACAAGTAGTGATCCTGACTGGAAGATTGGAAAGGGCTTTGCCATGATCATGCAGGGCTCAGGTCTTCCTGGCCTGGACCATGCTGAAGCCATAGCCAAGCTAGAGACAGACGGAACTGTAATCCTCAATAGCGGTGGAGCTGATATTGGAACAGGACTGGATACCATCAGTGCTAAGATTGTCTCGGAAGTGCTTTGCCTTCCAATGGACAAAATCACTGTAGTATCAGGAGATACAGATTCCTGTGCCTTCGATACAGGTGCCTATGCTTCCAGCGGAACATTCTTCAGCGGCAACGCCTCCCTGGTGGCTGTAAAGAAGCTTAAGGAGCTGATTCTCCAGGAAGCTGCACTGCAGATGGAAGAAGATAAGGCAGACCTTGATGTAAAGGCTCCAGGAGTGGTTTGGTCGAAGAAGAGCGGAAAGGAGATTACCTATTCAGAGCTCTCCCATACAGCAATAAGCGGAACGGGAAGGGGACAGATGATTGCCCATGGCTCCTTTGTCACAGCAGCATCTTCAGTTCCTTATGGAGCCCACTTCGCCCAGGTGGCAGTAAACATCAAGACAGGAGAAGTCAAGGTACAGAAGTTCTATGCTCTGCAGGATGCAGGAACTCCTATTAATCCGGAGGTTGCTCTTTGCCAGATGTATGGTGCTGTCATGAAGTCCATAGGTCATTCACTCTATGAAGGAATCATCCTGGACAAGAATGGAACCACCATCAATGCAAACCTTACAGACTATGGCGCTCCAATGATTGGCGATGCTCCTGAAGACTTCAAGAGCGTCTTGATTGATGTGGATGATCCAGATGGTCCTTATGGTGCAAAGTCCATCAGTGAAATAGCCTGCAATGGAGCTGCCCCAGCCATCGGCATTGCAATCCACGATGCCTGCGGCGTCTGGGTACGCAGCTGGCCTATGACTCCTGAGAAGATTCTCAAGGGACTGGGAAAAATCTGATTGTCGTGGCGGGCTTCGGTCCGCCATATTCTTTTTTCTGTAAAACTTAAAGTCATAATCTTTCGTCTTGGAATGGCAAATTCCTTCTTCCGTGTTGTAGAAGAAGAGCTCTCCTACTAGAATCTAAGGGGAGGACGAAAATGCTTTCTTTTGAATGTGACTACAATAATGGAGCCTCTCCAAAGGTTCTGGAAAGGCTTATTGAAACAAATATGGAATATGTTCCCGGCTACGGAGAAGATAAGTTCACCTCTTCAGCTGTAGAGAAGATAAAGGCTGCCATAGGCCGGGAAGACATTGATGTGGAACTGATAGTAGGAGGAACCCAGACCAACCAGCTTATCATATCCACTATTCTCAAGCCCTTTGAGGGTGTAATAAGTGCATCTACAGGCCATATCAACACCCATGAGGCTGGAGCCATCGAATACTCAGGCCACAAAGTTCTTACCATTAAGGAGAAGAATGGAAAGATTGACAGTAAGGACCTGGAGTCATATCTGGATGCATACCATAGGGATGGAAACAAGGATGCCATCGTCTATCCAGGTATGGTCTATATTTCCCATCCTACAGAAAATGGAACACTGTACTCGAAGAAGGAGCTGGAGAAGCTGAGAGGTATATGCGACAGCTATTCCATTCCACTGTTTCTGGATGGAGCCAGACTTGCCTACGGTCTTGAGAGCCCTTCCACCGACGTTACTCTTAGGGATATCGCTGACCTATGTGATATCTTCTACATCGGAGGAACCAAGTGCGGGGCACTTTGCGGGGAAGCTGTAGTATTCTCTGGAAAGAGAAGGCCGGAGCATTTCTATGCCATGAAGAAGCAGCATGGAGCCCTTCTTGCAAAGGGAAGGCTTCTGGGTGTCCAGTTTGATGCCCTCTTTACAGATGGCTACTATTTCCAGCTTGGAAGGAATGCCATGGAGAAGGCTGAAAGGTTGAAGTCCATCCTTTCATCCAAGGGATATAGGTTCTACATGGAAAGCCCTACAAACCAGCAGTATGTAGTGGTGGATAATGAAAAGATGAAAAAGCTTTCAGAGAAGGTGAGATTCGGCTTCTGGGAACTGGTGGACAAGGACCATACAGCAATCAGATTCTGTACCTCCTGGTCCACTACAGACAAGGATCTGGATGAACTGGAGAAGATTCTCTGATTGTTTTTCAATAAAGAATTATTATTCTTTGCACTTTGTTTCTCTGCTATGGTAGAGTATTAGTGTTGGAGGGGATGTAATGGGGAAGCTCGGCTTTTTTCTTAAGAGAATGCTGCCTGTAGTTCTTGCAGTAGTGCTGATCCTCATACATCTCATGGTGTATAGAACAGAAAATCTCAGGGAAGCGGAAGAAAACAGCAGGGAGCTTCTGTCTGAGGCCACAAGACGTAAGGCAGATTTCCTTTCAGAGAAGATGAACGGATACAGGACATTGGTGTCATCCCTGGCCTTCGCCTATAGCCAGGAGCTTTCCAGTGAAGGCAAGATGCTGGAAGCCCTGGAGGAGATTGAGCAGAATACAAGCTTCGACTACATAAGATTTCTCAACACTGAAGGAATCAGCCACACTTCCTCAGGAGCTGAGGCTGACTGCTCCGACAGATCCTACTATATTAGAGGCATGAAAGGAGAGACAGGAATCTGTGATGTACAGAACTCCCGTCTCAATGGAGAGTCCATGATGGGCTTCTTCTCTCCTGTATACAACGATGGTGAAATATCAGGTGTCTTTATCGGCTTTATAAGCCAGAAGAATCTTGCGTCCTTTCTGGAAGGAACCATATTCAGTTTTAACGTGGAAGTATCTGTAATATCCCCGGAAGGGATAGTGGTGGGAACAAGTAATCCAGAAGTCTTGAACATGGATATAGTGGAGCTTTCCGAAAATGACAGCTTCCCTTCTTCTGGCCAGATCCCACTGGGAGAAGTCTATGATGTCAGCACAAGCTATAGGAACGGAAGCCATGTGGCCTTTGTTTCAAGGCTTGAAGGGGGTGGATACTATGTATTGATGGCCTTCCCTCTGGATTTTGTCAAGGAAATAGCCCTTCGCTCTGGAAGTAGTGGAAATAATCTATTTATCGCCTTGATGGCCATCTTCTTCATCTATGTTGCCTACACCCTTATATACTTTGCCTTTTCCACAAGAAACAACATGAGGGAGAGGAGGCTCATTGTAGATGGAATCCTTGATAACGATGACCTTGTGCTTCTTATCGACAACATGGATGGAGTGGAGGTGATAAAGCCCAGCTCCTCCTTCCGTAGTCTCAATGCCTCCCTAGGAGTTGTCGTACCCATTTCATCTCTCATATCCTTCTTTTCCAGGGAATATGGAGGAGAGGAAAGGGATTTCATGATGCTTTTCTACAGTCATCTGGACAAAGTAAGGAAAAACAGGAATTCCAGCCAGCAGTTTGTAGAGGAGTTCTTCGATGGACAGAGGAAGACTTACATCCAGTTCATCTTCCGTAGAGGTGAGAAGAAAAGAAAGCCTTTCATCATCATTACAATCCGTCAGGTGACTGACCTGGTGGAGAAGGAAAGGGCAGAGCAGGAAAAACTTGAGACAGCACTGGCCAAGGCAGAAGAGGCCACCAAGGCCAAGGGAACCTTCCTTGCCAATATGTCCCATGACCTTCGTACTCCTATGAATGCCATCATCGGATACACCAATCTTGCCCTGGCCAACATAAAGGACTATGAGAAGGAGGAGAATTATCTTGGGAAGATAGAGCAGTCCTCCAAGCAGCTTCTTGCCCTTCTTAACGATATTCTGGATATGACAGCCATTGAAGGCGGCAAGGTGAATCTTGACGAGAGCGCTGTATGTATCAAGGATGTATTTGCGTCCATCGAAAGCATTACCGAAACTTCTGTTGCTGCAAAGGGTCAGATGCTTCATATAAGTGTTGAGGACCTGGTACATGAAAATGTACTTGTAGATAAGGTAAGACTGAGCCAGATCCTGCTTAACTGTGTGACCAATGCCATTAAATACACTCCTGAAGGAGGAGATATATGGCTTTCTGTCCATGAAAAGGGCGGAGGTGATGATGGCAGGATAGAGTTCATCTTCTCTATTAAGGACAACGGAATAGGAATGTCTCCTTCCTTCCTGGAAAAAATATGGGAGCCCTTTGAAAGGGAGAGAAATACTACTGTGTCCAGAATACAGGGCACGGGACTGGGAATGTCCATAACAAGAAATCTTGCTTTCCTTATGGGAGGAGATATAACTGTCACCAGCAAGGAAGGTGAGGGAAGCGAATTCATAGTCACCCTTCCTCTACCGGTGGTGGATGTTACAGTGGGCTCCATCCAGTATTGGACAGGGAAGAAGGCTCTTGTGGCTGGAAACACAAAGACAGTGACCAATCTTCCTTCCCTTCTCATGCGTATGGGAATAGATTCCGAGGTTGCCGAAAACTTTTCTGAGGCTAAGGAAAAGGCCCCCGGAAAGGATCTGGTCTTCATGGATATGACAATCCCAAGAAAGGAAGGGATGGAGGCCATCAGGACACTGAAGGATATGGCTGGAGAGAAGGCCCTTATGGTGGTCACAGCATATAGGCTCCAGGAAAATGAAAGGAATCTGGAGTCCTATGGAGTGGATGTATATGCACCGAAACCTGTATTCTTCTCAGAAATCCAAGAGGCTCTCACCAACAGGGAAATAGGCCAGGGCCATATCTTCACCACCAGGAAGGAGATGGATCTTAGAGGAAAGAGAGTCCTTCTTGTGGAAGATAATGAGCTGAATAGGGAGATAGCACAGATAGTTCTGGAAGATATAGGCATGAAGGTTGAGTGCGCTGTAAATGGAATGGATGGAGTGGAGAAGGTTGAGAATTCTCCTTCACCTTTCGATATAGTCCTGATGGATATACAGATGCCGGAAATGGATGGATATGAAGCAGCCAGAAGAATAAGGAACCTTAAGGATAAGGTAAGAGCTTCCGTTCCTATTCTCTCCATGACAGCAAATGCCTTCCCTGAAGACAGAAGGAAGGCATTTGAGGCTGGTATGGATGGTCATGTTCCAAAGCCTTTGGAGAACAACACTCTGGTCTCTGAAATAATAGAGGCTATCCTTTCCAGGGGATAGGGCATCAGGAGACTCTTGTAAAGAGAATGGTCACATCTCCCCCGCAAATCATTCCAAGGTCTGAAGCTGCTGAAAGATTGTAGTGGATGACCTTTTCGCCGCTTCCGTCCTCAAGCATGCGCCTTGCTTCATCGATTGTCTCCTTCTCCACCTTTCCTCCACCGACAGTGCCATAGACTTCACCGCTTCTGGAAATGAAGATTTCAGATCCTACAGCCCTTGGAGCTGAACCAGACTTCTCGATTATTCTTGCAGCTATTCCTTGGTCTCCAGATGCCTTCTTCAGGTATTGGGGATCCAGGGTTACGGAGTATTTTGTCTCACGGAAGACCTGTATGATTTCAGAAAGGATGGAGATTGCTATTTCTTCGGGAGTTACAGCTCCAATTGGAAGACCGATGGGAGCGTGTACAGTGGAGAGAAGGTCTTCGCTGATTCCTTCCTCCTCCAGGGCGGCAAAGGTTTTGGCCACCTTGCCCTTGCTTCCAATCATTCCCAGGTATGCGTATTTCTTTCCGAGGCACCAACGGAGAGCTGCTTTGTCATGGATATGGCCGTGGGTGACTATTATGTAGTAGGGGCGGAAGAAGTCATGGTCTCCATTGAAGAATGAGCTGTAGCTTTCAACTATGATCTCTTCTCCATGGGTGAACCTTTCCCTGTTGGCCATTTCGCTTCTTTCATCGATTACTGTCACCTTCATGGACAATAGATGGGCGTTGTCTGCAATGGCCTTGGATACATGGCCACCTCCAAATATCACCAGGTGGGGCTCTGCCTTTATGGTCTCCACCACATCAGCCTTATCCCAATCTCCTTCTCCTTCGTGGTATTTCAGTTCCCCATCCTGAAAGAGAGCTACAGCAAAAGGTGAGAGTATGGTTCTTCTTTCCACATCTCCCTTTTCCATCAGACCGTATAGTTTTGAATACATGGTTCTAGACATTCTTCATTATCTCCCTGACTATCTTGATTGTATTGTCGATTTCATCATCTGTGGTGAAGGGGCCAGGTGAGAATCTTACTGTTCCCCTGGGGAATGTTCCAAGGCTTTTGTGGGCTGAAGGAGCGCAGTGGAGACCGACTCGGGTCTCTATTCCTCCCTTTTCCAGAAGAAGGGCAGCAAATTCAGCTTCGTCGATTCCTTCAGTGCAGATTGAAATTACATTGGTCCTTTCCCGATTCCTGGGAGCTCCCTTCATTACTATGCCTTCCGTCCTTTCCAGTTCCTCCATAAGGCGAAGAGTTTTCTCCATTTCATTTGTCCTCAGTTCATCCCAGTTATTCTCAATATAGGAGAGGGAGTGTTCCAGCCCTATGATTCCCAACATATTCTCTGTACCAGGATTTAGCCTGTCGGGAAGGAATGAGGGTATCTCCTCGCTGTCGCTCATGCTTCCAGTTCCTCCTGCAATCAGAGGGGGGATGGAAAGGGCTATTTCTCTTGAGAGGACCATTCCACCTATGCCCTGAGGTCCCAGCATTGACTTATGGCCAGTGAAGGCAACTCCTTTGAGGTGAAGCTTCTCCATGTCTATTTCGACAAAAGGGGAAGCCTGGGCTGAGTCCACAAAGAACAATAGACCATGGGAATAGGCAAAATTAGCTGGAGTCTCCAGGTCCTGTATAGCTCCCGATACATTGCCGGCGGCATTTATGATAATTGCCTTTGTTTCTGGTCTCAGGAGAGACTCCAGAGAGGAGTAATCGTTGTATCCTTCTATTGTCGAGGGAATGCGGGAGAAGGGGATACCCTTCTGCACTAAGGGCCTCATGACAGCGTTATGCTCATTTGACGACACTATTACATGGTCAGAGGAAGTGAAGAGGCCTTTGATTATCCAATTCAAGGCTTCCGTTACATTCCGGGTAAAGGCAATGGATTCAGGATAGGGATGGTGGTATAGCTTTGACAGCTTTTCCCTCAGGGAATAGGAGACAGAGAATGCAGAGTAGGAAAGTCCGCTTTCTGTCCTGTTTGGGTTTACCACTCCTTCTTCAACATATTCCATGATTCTCCTTCCCAGGCCAGGAGCCTTGGGAAAAGATGTAGATCCATTGTCTAGATAAATACGTTTCACATAAGCATTATATAGTATTCCATTGCATTATGTGAAACAAAATGGGAAAATAGTTAAAAAACTCATTGTATTTTTGAAAATAGTATGGATAGAATGATTTGTAGGAGGAATTATGAAGATATCCAAAGAATTTAGAAATCTTGCCATTGCAGGCTCGGTAGTAGGATTGGCAGCCATTATCCTGACAGCCCTTGGCAACCCGAAGAACATGGGATTCTGTATCGCATGCTTTGTAAGAGATATTTCTGGTGCCCTTAAGCTTCACAGTGCCGCTGTTGTCCAGTACATGAGACCTGAGGTCATTGGAATCGTGCTGGGCTCCTTTATCATTTCCCTTGTAAAGGGAGAATTCAAGCCTCGTGGAGGCTCCAGCCCATTTACCCGCTTTATACTGGGCTTCTTTGTTATGATCGGTGCCCTGACCTTCCTGGGATGCCCATTGAGAATGGTGCTGAGACTGGCTGGAGGAGACCTTAACGCCCTGGTGGCCCTTTTCGGCTTCGTAGGTGGAATCGCCATCGGCTGCTTCTTCCTTTCCCGTGGCTTCTCCCTTGGCAGAGCATACAAAGAGAAAACTCTGGAAGGAGTTGCTCTTCCAGCTGTAAATGTGGTCTTCCTGATCATTCTCATTGCATTCCCCACTCTTCTTGCATTCAGTGAAAAAGGACCGGGCAGCATGAGAGCTCCAATAATCGCTTCTCTTGCAGCAGGACTTGTGGTTGGAATCATCGCCCAGCGCACAAGGCTCTGTATGGCTGGTGGAATCAGGGACGTGATCCTTCTCAATGACTGGACCCTCCTCATTGGAAGCGTGATGATCTTTGTCGTTGCTCTTATCGGCAATCTCATTACAGGAAACTTCAACCTTGGCTTCACAGGTCAGCCTGTGGCACAGACCAACCAAATCTGGAACTTCCTTGGAATGCTTCTTGTGGGTCTAGCTTCTGTGCTTCTTGGAGGTTGTCCATTGAGGCAGCTGATTATGGCTGGTGAAGGAAGCAGTGACAGTGCAATCACAGTTCTTGGACTTCTTGTTGGTGGAGCTGTGGCCCATAACTTCAAGCTTGTGGGCAATGCTACTGAAACAGGACCTAACGGTTGGGGAAAGGCTGCAGTGATTATCGGAATCATCATTGCACTTTTGATTGCATGGACCAATACAAGAAAGCAGGAGGCATGATCATGTTTGAAGTAGATTGCAGAGGATTAAGCTGTCCGGAGCCTGTCATCAACACTAAGCGTGCGCTTAAGGCTCATCCGGAAGGAGTGGTTGTTCTGGTAGATAATAGGGTTCCCCTTGAAAATGTTACACGCTTTGCATCCGCTATGGGATATAATGCTGAAAACGTGGAGAAAAACGGGGAATGGACCATAACCATAAAGAAATGAGTGAGAAGGTAGCCACCTTCCGCTCCCATTACGGTGCCATGATGTTCAAGAAGCGTTATGGTGAAGGCTGTGTCCTGAGACCTGTTCCCAGGACACTTTCATCGTCCTGCGGAACAGCAGCATATTTTTCAGGTGATTTCAAGGCGGAATTGGCTGACGAAAACCTGGAAGCTGTCTGGGAGAAGGATGGAGATAGTTGGAGGCATATATATGGAGAAAAATGAAGTAAGGCTTACGTCTATGGTGAAGACCAGCGGCTGTGCCGCCAAGCTTCCACCTGCAGTGCTGCATAGCGTAATAGATAATCTGCCCTTGATGCATTCAGACCGTCTTATTGAAGGCTTTGAAAGCGCTGATGATGCCTTGGTCTATGAGGTGACAGATGATATTGTCTCAGTGCAGACAGTGGATTTCTTCCCTCCAATGGTGGACGATCCCTTCTCCTTCGGTCAGATTGCCGCGGCAAATGCACTTTCTGATATCTATGCCATGGGCGGAGAGCCCAATGTGGCCATGAATCTTCTCTGCTTTCCTTCCTGCCTCCCCATTTCTGTCATGGACCAGATTCTTCGTGGAGGAATAGATAAGGTAAGGGAAAGCGGGGCCGTAATAGCAGGAGGCCATACTATCGCTGACCCCACTCCTAAGTATGGGCTCTGTGTAACAGGGTTCATGAAGAAGAATGATGTCTGGTCCAATAAGGGTGCAAGGGTAGGGGACGCTCTAGTCCTGACCAAGGCCATTGGTGTCGGAGTGGTGAATACAGCCCTCAAGGGAGGAGAAGCTTCTTCTGAGGCTGCCAGTGCCGCCCTAGCTTCCATGACAAGGCTCAACAAGATGGGCCGGGATGCTGCCAGGGACCTGGATGTCCATGCAGCTACAGATATTACAGGATTCTCCCTTATGGGTCATAGCCTTGAGATGGCAACAGCCAGTTCAGTGACCATAGAGATAGATTCATCTCTAGTGCCATTGATTCCTGAAGCAGAGGAATTGGCAAGGTTCGGCTTCCTTCCTGAAGGTATGTACAATAACCTGGACTGGATCAGCGGAAAGGTGCAATTTGCACCGTATCTCAGGCAGAGCATCAAGGACCTGATGACAGATCCCCAGACCAGTGGAGGTCTTCTCCTTTCTCTTCCTCTTACGGATGCAGAGAAGGTGGTGGAGAGAATCGGAAAACCTTACTGTGCCATCATAGGCAGGGTAAAGGAGAAAGGAGACTTTGGCGTAGAGCTGAAGTAAAGAAACGGATAAACCTCGAGGTAAATCTTTCGAGGTTTTTTCTTTCCTCATTGTTGAAAAAAACTCTTTTGGACTATATAGAATAGGGGAAGGGAGAAAGAAAAATGGTTGACGCAATCTTCTTTGATATGGATGGAGTCCTGGTGGACTTCAATGGTGGACAGAAAAGGTTATTAGGTATTGAGCCTATCAGCCAGGAAAAGAAGAAAAGCGAAGATGACGACAGACTTTTTGCCCTTATGAGGGAATATGGCCACTTCTACAGGGATCTTGAGCCAATCGAAGGCTCCCTGGAGCTCTTCCGGAAGGTAAGGGAGAAGTATGGAGATAAGTGCAGTATCCTTACAGGAATCCCTAAGGAAAGCAGAGGCATCCTTACGGCAGAAAAAGACAAGAGGGATTGGGTGAAGCGCTATATCGGAAGCGATATTACAGTTCATACTGTACTCAGGAAGGAGAAGGTGAAGTTTGTGAATGGAAAGGGATCCATTCTCATCGATGACTTCTCAAAAAACATCAGGGAATGGGAAGAGAACGGTGGAAAAGGCATTCTCTTTCTTTCTCCTGAGAAGACAGAGGAAATACTCCGAAAGGAAGGGATTCTCTGATACTGATACTTAAGACCTAAACCAAAAGGCCTTGTATCATGGTTTTGCACGATCAAGCAATCCTTGGAATCGTAGCCTAGGGTTTAATCCGCAAAATATCTTAAGTGGATATAGGGCGGCTTGGCCAATACCTAAGTTTTTGCAACAGAACGCAACAATTTTTCTTGCATGGTTTACTCTTTGATGGTAGATTATTGTCGTACCACTAACAATGGAGGACAGAACCATAATGGCAAAGAAAACAAAGTCTGAAATCAAGACAAGAATAGCAGAACTTAGGAAGCTGGACATCAGCAAGATGTACCTGAACGACTTCTATCTTACATGGGATAAGACAGATGATGAGATTGCGGCAGTATTTGAGGTTGCAGAGATCCTCAGAGGACTGAGAGAGAACAACATCTCTACCAAAGTCTTCGATTCAGGCCTTGGTATCTCCGTCTTCCGCGACAACTCCACAAGAACAAGATTCTCCTTCGCATCCGCATGCAACCTTCTTGGACTGGAGGTCCAGGACCTGGACGAGAAGAAGAGCCAGATTGCACACGGCGAGACTGTGAGAGAGACAGCAAACATGATCTCCTTCATGGCTGACATCATCGGTATCAGGGACGACATGTATATCGGTAAGGGCCACACCTACCAGAAGACAGTTGCCGACAGCGTTCAGGAAGGCTTCGACAAGGGAATCCTGGAGCAGAGACCTACAATCGTCAACCTCCAGTGCGACATCGACCATCCTACCCAGACCATGGCAGACATGCTCAGCGTCATCAACTACTTCGGCGGCGTGGAGAACCTGAAGGGCAAGAAGGTTGCCATGACATGGGCATACTCTCCTTCATACGGAAAGCCACTCTCAGTTCCTCAGGGCGTCATCGGCCTCTTCACAAGATTCGGAATGGACGTTGTCCTTGCCCATCCAGAGGGATACGACGTAATGCCAGAGTGCGAGAAGGTCGCAGAAGAGAATGCAAAGAAGTCTGGCGGATCTTTCAAGAAGGTGGCCACAATGGAAGAGGCATTCAAGGATGCAGACATCGTATATCCAAAGTCATGGGCATCCTTCGCTGTCATGGAAGAGAGGACAAAGCTTGTTGAAGAGAAGAAGTTCGACGAGCTGGACGCTCTTGAGAAGAAGTGTCTCGAGAACAACGCAAAGTTCAAGAACTGGGCATGCACAGAGGAAATGATGAAGCTTACAAAGGATGGAAAGGCTCTCTACCTCCACTGTCTCCCTGCAGACATCACAGGCGTATCCTGCAAGGAAGGTGAGGTTGATGCATCAGTCTTCGACAGATATATCGAGCCACTGTATAAGCAGGCTTCCTACAAGCCATATGTAATCGCAGCCATGATTCTCCTTGAGAGATTCAAGGATCCTGCAAACCTCCTGGAGAAGCTCCTTGAGGATGGAAAGGAAAGAGTCAAGTCAGATAACTGATCTGAGGATTTTCAAAAGGCAGTCCCATATTTTCGGGGCTGCCAAATTTTTTTGTCTCGAATTGCACTTTATGTGCAGATGATACATCATAATGTAATCACCCTTTAGGGAGAAATCTTCAATGGGAACATACAATGACTTCTTCCGGGGATGAAAACTTATGCGACTGCCCGTCTGATCAGGGGACAATTATTTCAGGCGGGCTCTTTTATTGATCACAAACAGAACAATGGTTCAAAATAATTGACTTTCATTCTTCCCTTTCTCTTTAGATGTGATTATATTTTCTCTATCCCGAAATAGGAGGGTTTATGAAAATTAAAAGGATAATAATGGTTGTACTGATAGTTGTGGTGCTTCTTGTTGTGGTACTCAACTGTTTCTCCAGTGTAGGAACCACTGAAAGAGGTATTATGGTGACCTTCGGAAAGGCTGGTCAGGAAGTATTGGAGCCAGGTCTCCACTTCACCATTCCATTTGCCCAGACCATCAGGAAGTATTCCCTTGCACCAGTGAACTATGAAATAGAATTCTCCATCGGTTCAGACGGCGCTGTCACAAGCGATATGCAGACCATTGGACTTACAGCAGATGTATTCTGGATCTATGACGAGACAAGGCTCTATGATGCAGCTACAAAATATACTGAGTCTTCCCTTAGAAATGCCATCGAAAAGACCATGCTTGCTTCCGTGAAGGAATCTGTCGGCCGTTACACCATCTACCAGATTGTAGAGCAGCAGGAGAAGATCAGCGGCGAAATCAGTGAATCGTTGAAGAACAAGATGAAGGATTATCCAATCGTCATCACTCAGATTGCAATCTCCAACTGGGATTGGTCACCAGCCTTCGATGAGCAGATTGCAGAGACCATGAAGACAACACAGCAGGTAAAGATTGCTGAGCAGGAGCTTCAGATTACAGAGCAGGAAGCTCAGAAGCAGATCAAGGAAGCTGCAGCTGAGCAGGAGGCTATGGTAATCAGAGCCAATGCTGAGAAGGAGAAGGCCATGATTGAGGCCCAGACAGCCCTTGAGGTTGCCCAGCTTCAGGCAGAGGCAAAGAAGGTTGAAGCTGATGCTCTTGCCTACTATAACCAGAAGGTTGCTGAGAATCTTGAAGTTGAACTGGAGCTGAAGAAGCTGGAAGTTGAGAAGGCCAGGGTAGAGAAGTGGAATGGACAGTATGTTTCCACTTACCAGTATGGTCCTATTCCTGTAACCCAGGGTTCCCTTCTTGGAACAGGCACCACTTCAACTGTTCCTGAAAACTAATTGAAGTTCTATAAATAAACGAGAAGCGTCTGGCAGATTGTCAGGCGCTTTTCATTGTAGAGGTACATAAACTTCTGGCTCTTCAGGCATACATGTGGGTAGGAAGTAACAGTAATTTCTTTGATTATACTGCGATAGCCTACACTTCAGGCCTGTTCGGAAGTGGTATCTTCAGGTCTGAACATGTCAGGTATATCATATTCAGCATTGAATCGATGTTTCTGAATCCATAGCTTCGCCTTATCAGAAGTTTGATCTTGTTGTTGGTGGCCTCGATTCGTAAACGTTAAATAAGCCTCAGAAAAAAGCATCTGAACAATCAGACAGATGCTTTAACTAATAAAAGAATGTTTAAGCGTTGATGATAGCTAGAAATTCAGAAGGTGTAACTACAAACCTCTCCTTAGTAAAGTGCTTGATATTGCCTGTAACCAGATAAGGATTATCCTCTATTCTTTCCAAAACGATTTCATAGAAAGGCAAATCATCTAAGTCCGGCAAAAGAGCTCCAGTCGAGGAAGGGGTGACTAATATACCAAACTTCTCAATTGCCGACAGAACATAATCGACAACTTCAATATCAAATTTGAATTTTCTTCTCGCTAGAACCTCTCTATATTCAGCCATTGTATCATTGCTGTAAAGAGGAATAACATCTCCTACAAGTATTCTTTGAAATACCTGTACTGTTGCGGCATCATCCTTCTTTGAAAGCAGTGCTGAAACAAGAACATTGGTATCG
>JAEDOD010000072.1 GCA_016302165.1 Sphaerochaetaceae bacterium | reverse complement strand
CATGAAATACATCGAAAACCAGAAGAATGTATAGCCATGCTTTCATCTCCCGCCTGAAGACGGGAGTCTTCCCGAATGGATTTTATAAATCCCTATCACTCGTAGGCAAGAGCCTCTATAGGATCCAGAGCTGCAGCCTTGGCGGCAGGATACCAGCCGAAGAATATGCCCACAGCAGAAGAGAAGCCTATGGATATGAGAATTGCCCAAAGTGAGAAGTAGAGATTCCATCCTGCTGCAGAGGAGATTACGTAGCTGACCACCACTCCAAACACAATTCCTATGATGCCTCCGAAGATGGAAAGCACAGTGGCCTCCACCATAAACTGGGACCGGATGGTCTTTGGGGTGGCTCCAAGAGCCTTTCTTATACCTATCTCCCTGGTCCTCTCAACCACTGTCACCAGCATGATGTTCATGATTCCTATTCCTCCCACCAGAAGGGAGATTGCAGCAATGGCTGCAAGGAAGGTGGTGAGATATCCTGTGACAGATTCCGTCATATCCACCAGCTCCTGGGCGGAGGAGACGTAGTAGTCATTGGAGGAGGCTACAGATGACAGATAGCTCTTGACCTCACTGGAGACATCGGTTGCAGAGAAGCCTTCCTTCACCTTGATGGTGTATTGGGAGACGGCAGTAACCTTCTTCAGCCTTTCGTCAAAGGTGTTGAAAGGAATATATGCGTTGCTGTTGGTATTGGAGCCGACAGAGCCTGAAGTGTCCTCCAGCACACCGATCACCCTATACTGCTTGGCCTGGGACCTGTATATGGACACATAGGACCCTACAGCCCCGCCACCTGGGAAAAGATCCTCAGCCAGATCATAGCCCAGGATCACCACCTGCTCCCTCATAAGGTTGTTGGCCTTGGAGAATGTCTCTCCATAGAGAAGGGCGGAGTCATCGATGTAGGATGATGTTACACCATATACCTGGCTTGACTTGGTCTCCTGGCCATTACGGAGGGTTGCTGTGGTTGATACATAGGCTGAGACGCTTTCAATACCATACACGTTATCCTGGAAGGAATATGCGAACTCCTCGGAGAAGACGCTGTTGCTTCCCATGGGGATTACTGTGATTTCATCCACTCCTCCGATATTCATGCTGTCTGTAATGGACCGCTTTACGCTTTCACCAAGATTCATTATGGTCACCACAGACCCTACTCCGATTACAATTCCCAACAGAGAGAGGAAGGTCCTCATCTTATTGGTGAACATGCTGTTGAAAGCAAGCTTAAGATTCTCCAAAAACATCTTTGTCCACTATCCTTCCGTCTCTTATCATCACCTGTGACGGACACTGGAAGCCCAGTTTCCTGTCGTGGGTGACGAAAACGATTGTATGTCCCTCTTCATGGAGTTCCTGAAATAATCCCATGACCTCATTTCCTGTCTTGCTGTCCAAGGCTCCTGTAGGCTCATCTGCCAGAAGGATATCCGGATCATTCACCAGAGCCCTGGCAATGGCAACCCTCTGCTTCTGGCCTCCGCTAAGCTCGGATGGAAGATGCTTCATCCTGTCCTTGAGCCCAACCTTCTCCAGCATGGCCTCTGCCCTTTCCCTTCTTTCCCTGTGGGGGACTCCTGCGTAAGTCATAGGTGTCATCACATTCTCAAGGGCGTTGATCTTTCCAAGAAGGTTGAACTGCTGGAACACAAAGCCAATCTTCTCGTTTCTCAGATATGCCAGCTCAGCTTCGCTCATGCCGTTGGTCATCTCACCGCCGATGGTTATGTAGCCGCTGGTGGGAGTATCAAGGCAGCCTATAAGATTCATCATCGTTGATTTTCCGCTTCCGCTGGGGCCCATGATGGCTGTAAAGGATCCTTTTGGAATAGAAAGAGTCACTCCATCCAGGGCCTTTACCAGATAGTCTCCCACCAGATAGTACCGTCTCACGTCAGTGAGCTGTATTACAGGCTTATCCACTTAGAAGCCTCCTCCCATCATCATCTTTCCCATGACTGCGAAGGCGGAGGAGGAAGAGTTTTCATACACTACAACCTCACCTTCCTTAAGGCCGGAGAGCACCTGGGACATGCCTTCACCAAGATACTGGACAGTAACCTTTCTGTCTGAAGTGGTTCCATCACTGTTCTTCACCTGCACTGTGGTCTGGCCTCCACGGCCTGTGGATACTGCAGAGGAAGGAACGAGAAGCATCTCAACTTCTCCGTCATAGACCAGGGAGCCGCTGAAGGTGAAACCTGGAATAAGGTTCTCAGGAGGATTATCGATTGTAAGCTCCACATCCAGCACTCCAATGCCCTGGGAAGTATACCTTCCCACCATAGGAATATATGAAACATAGGCCTCCACCTCCACTCCTGGAAGGGAATCAAAGTTCAATACAGCCTTCTGGCCAAGGGAGATGTACTGCATATCGATTTCATCTATCTCTACAGTGGTCTTAAGCCTTGACCTGTCTATGATGGTTACAGCGCTGGATCCAGCGTCGAAGTAGTCGTTGACCACTACGTCAACCTTAGACACCACGCCGTCGAAGTTTGCCTTGAGGGTGGTGTAGTCCAAAGCGTTCTCATAGTTCTTCTTTCTCATTTCCAGAAGTTCCAGAGTCTTGGTTGCCCCGGTAATCTTGGCTTCAGCTATCTGGTTCTCGATATCCTGGAGATTCATCCTCTGCTGAGTGTCGTCAATGGTAGCGAGAATCTGTCCTTCTGCAACATGATCCCCTTCCTTCACGAATACTCCTGTGACAGCACCTGTACTTCTGAACTTGGCTTCAAGGGTATCATAGGGCACCACATATCCGGAAATATCTATGGTCCTGTCGTAGGTAGACTTCTCGACTACAGCCTCAACGCTGTTGTTCATATTCTTCAAAGCCTCGATCTGGGCCTCGCTATCCTTCTTCATCTTCAAAAACCAGACCAGCACCAGGGAAACTATAAGGATCACCACCAGCCATCCGATAAGGCTCTTGATTCTCTTTCTTCTCTTACGTGCAGCCTTGGCCGCCCTCAGCTTCTTCTCCTGGATCTCGCTTTCTGTAAGCATCTCGTTCTTTTTATTGTCATCCATATCGGTCACCTTCCTTATAGTGCAAAGATTTCAAGGTCCCTCTCAAGGGAGAGGCCTTCCAGCGTTTTTGTCTTCAGGTCATATTCGGCAGAGAGAACCTCAAGCTCAGCCTTCTCCACATCAGTCTTTGTGGAAAGACCTAGGGAGTACATAAGCTTTTCGTTCTCAAGAAGCATCTTCTGATACTCCAATGTATTTCTGGCGCTATCCATACCGCTTTCCCAGTTCAGGATCCTCAGGGAAAGGGACTGGGCCTCCTCTGAGTAGGAGGAGAGGGCTGAGACGTAGTCGTTCTCTGCGCTCTTCACCTTATTCTCATAGGAAAGGAGAGTATCTGAAGAGGAGCCTCCGTTGGACCAGGAACCTGAAATGGTCAGGCTTGGAGTAGTCTTATTCTCATTAATGGTTACCCTTGGAGTGGCAGTTACAGACCAGGATGGCCCTGTATATTTCACAGTTCCACCAAGGGTCAATGAGGAAGAGGAGCTGATGGTTCCTGAAAGAGACCCTGAAAGGTAGAGGGATGATGGCTCAAGGGAAGCCTTCTTGGCCTTGTATTCCTCTTCTGAAGCGGAGACGGAAAGGCTCTTGAGAAGGACTGAAGTGTTTCCTCCCTGGTAGGTCTTCAGATCCAGCACCGGGTCCGGAAGATCCTCCACTCCTGTCCACTCAAGCCCTGTAAGATCAGTGAAATTGGCCTTTGCGTTTTCATATTGGGTCAGGGCTGCGGAGTAGCTTGCTTCAGCTTGCGTCAGAGTATTCTTTGCGCTGATATA
The DNA here is from genome assembly GCA_016302165.1 of Sphaerochaetaceae bacterium. GTDB lineage: Bacteria > Spirochaetota > Spirochaetia > Sphaerochaetales > Sphaerochaetaceae > Ornithospirochaeta. Next base: position 5,592 of record JAEDOD010000072.1, on the reverse strand, counting down.
TGTGGGAGAGGAAGTGGAATATGTTCCCAGAGTATCCATCTTCTCCATTAGAGTCTTCTGGTTCTCCAACGTGCTCTTGGCCTTTCCCAGATTCTTCTCGTAGCTGAGAACTGTGGATATTGTCGATATGACACTCTTCTCGAAGTTCAATTCCGCGCTCTTTCTTGTAAGCTCAGTGCTGTATTTATTCTGGGCCAAGGAAATATCAAGGGCGTCTGAGGAGGAATACCCTGTAAAATCAAAGGTATGGGAAGCCCCGATGGAAGGAGTGAGGGACTCTGAAGAGCCGTCGTAATATGTTGTTCCATTCAATCCCGCTGTAATGGATGTCTTTCCATCACCCGGAAGAGTCAAGGAAACATCGGAGGAGGCGTTGATGCCCTTCTCGTCACCTTTATCCAAAAGCGGATTCACGCTTCCATTTACAGTGATTCCTATCTTATCCTCAGCTTCCTGATTTCTGATGGAGATCAAGCTGTTTTCATAGGTAATCAGGATATTCTGATATGTGGGACTTACATTTTTGGCACCGCTTATGATGTCGCTGAAAGATGCTGCAGGGAGAGCGTGGAGAATCGCCGCCAGAGCAACGAACAGAATAAGGTATTTCTTCTTCATCTTCTAAAGCCTTGTCTATAACTAAGGTAAGTATAGTTCCCTCATCATCCATTAGACAATAATAGCGAAATGTAGAGTAGAAGAAGAATTCGTGAACCAATCCGTCTAAATGCTTCCACTACATCTTCACTTTCACTACAATAAAGTCATGATTCGGGAACCAATAATAGATAAAGAATTGAGGGAGCATCTGGATTCTCTTCCAGACGATAGAAGAGAAGTCTTCCTCATTGCTGACGGAGAAGTAAGAGTCAGCGCTGTAAGTGCCACAAGAATGGTGAACCAGATGAGCATAAACCATCACCTGGGCCTTTTGGAGACCTATGTTCTGGGCCAGGGATATATCGCAGGAGCCCTTCTTTCTTCAGAGGTGAAGGGAAACGACAGAATCCAGCTTCAGATAGAATGTGGCGGACCAATCAAGGGCATGAACATAGAAGCCTGGGCCTGCGGAGCCGTAAGAGGCTATCTTGTGCAGAATCCCATTCCTCTTGACCATGAGCTGAAGAGCCTGGATACAGACCAGCTCTATGGCCCCGGATTCCTTACTGTCACAAAGATCCTGGAAGGTTCCAAGACTCCATTCTCAGGTCAGATAATGATGGAATATGGCCATCTTGCCCAGGATCTGGCACTATACTACCAGCAGTCTCAGGAGACTCCATCCCTCTTTGCCCTCTCCATAAAGTTCGATCCACTTGGAAGAGTCTGGGGAGCAGGAGGAATATTCATGCAGGCTCTTCCTGGATGCAAGGAAGAAGTATTGGAGAAGCTTCAATCTTCCAGCTCCTCCCTCTCAGCCATGGGGGCCTTCCTTGGACAGGGCGGTACTGTAAGGGAATACATTGAGAAGGAGTTCAGCGAATTTGGAGTAATGTATCTGGACCATGCTCCAATTCTCTTCTCCTGCACCTGCTCAAAGGAAGGCTTTGAGAAGTATCTCAAGGGACTGCCGGAAGGTGAAAAGAGTGAAATTCTCAAGGGGGAGTTCCCCCTTGTACTGCAGTGCTTTAACTGCGGCACTGAATATAAATTTGAAAAGAGCGAATTGGAAGCGCTCTTTGCGGAGGAAAAGTGATATTTTTTGCAACAAGTGCAGCAAACCAAGGTGACCTCATAGCTCTGGAAGCTAAAGAGGCAGGAGCAGAAAGAGTAAGGGTTACATCCAGCGGAGTGGATTTCGAAGGCTCCCTGGAGACAGGATACAGATTCTGCTTCAACTCAAGAATCAGCTCCCGTCTTCTTATGGGCCTCTTTGTCGATGATGACATCATCTCAGACAAGGAGCTTGAAGAAGCTACGGCTTCCCTTCCCTGGGAAGAGTACATCAGTCCCGAGAAGACCCTGAAGGTCACATGTACCACACAGAACTGCTCCTACATCACCAACAGCCACTATGGAGCCCTGAAGGTGAAGGACGGCATCGTAGAGAGAATCAGGGAGAAGTTCAATGGAGAAAGACCATACATCGAGATCCATGATCCTGACCTTACTGTCCATGTCCACATTGAAGCTAGCTGTGTAAAGTGGTATGTAGACTTCTCTGGAGAGAACCTGTCCATGAGAGGATATAGAGGCGAGCAGACAGATGCTGTACTGAAGGAGCATCTTGCAGCAGCCCTCATTGAGAGAAGCGAATGGAGAAAAGGCCTCAACGCCGGAAATCCCCTTCCCTTCTACGATCCATTCTGCGGATCCGGAACCATTGCTGTTGAGGCCGCCCTTATGGCTTCCGATACAGCTCCAGGCCTGTTGAGAAAGAAGCCTTACCCCTTTGAGCGTCTTCCAGGCTTCGACAAGGAAGCTTTCGACAGAGTGGTACAGGAGGCTGAAGATAGAAGACAGAAGGCTCTGGATGAGAGAGACATCTCCATCTATGCTTCAGATATCTCCCGCACAGCTGTAGAAATCAGCAAGGCTGCCGCCTACAAGGCCGGTGTCTACGATTTCATCTCCTTCTCAGTCAAGGACTTCACCAAACTGGAGAAGGCTCCCGCAGTGAAAGGCTGCATCGTAACGGACCCTCCCTACGGAGAGAGAATGGCTGTCCGCGATATAGATTCCCTCTACGAAAAGACAGGAGCTGTGCTTCAGAACGTCTTCAAGGGATGGAACGCAACTATCCTTACAGGAAACAGCGAGCTTCTCTCAAATATCGACATGAAGCCAGACAGGACCAACACTCTCTTCAACGGCGGAATCCTTTGCCAGGCTGCCCACTATCAGATCTTCACAGATGAAGAAAGGGAAGCCATGATGCAGAAGGCTCTTGAAAGAAAGCGTGAGAGACTGTCCCAGCCCCTCTCTCCAGGAGCCGAGATGGCATATAACCGCCTCATGAAGAATCTGAAGGAAATAAGGCCGATAATGGAGAAGGAAGGTGTGGAATGCTTCAGAATCTATGATGCAGACATGCCTGAATACGCAGCTTCCATCGATATCTATATGGACAAGTGGGTAGTGGTCAACGAATACGCCGCTCCCGATACCATTCCCGAGGAAGACACCAGAAGAAGGCTGGGAGAGCTGGTCACTGCAACAGAAAGGGCCACAGGCATAGACCTGGACTCAATCTATGTAAAGGAAAGGTCCAGGCAGAAGGGAAAGAACCAGTACTCCAGGCTGGCATCCAACAACAAGATGATGATTGCCAGGGAGAATGGAGTGAAATTCCTTGTGAACTTCACAGATTACCTGGATACAGGAGTGTTCCTTGACCATAGACCTGTAAGAAAGATGATCCAGGATATGGCGAAGGACAAGAGATTCCTGAACCTCTTCTGCTACACAGGAACAGCAACCCTTAATGCCATTAAGGGTGGAGCCCTCTCCACTGTCTCTGTAGACACCTCAGCCACCTATCTCTCCTGGCTTGAGCAGAACCTAAAGATCAACGGATACTCATCAACTCTAGGAAACTTCCTCTACAGATCCGATGTTCTGGACTATCTTTGGGACACCTACGACAGGTTCGACCTGATATTCTGTGATCCTCCAACCTTCTCCAACAGCAAAGACAGGAGAGGCTCCTTCGATGTACAGAGAGACCACAGAAAGCTCATTGAAGCTGCAGCAATGCATCTCTCTCCGGGAGGAACACTGATCTTCTCCAACAACTACAGAAGATTCAAGATGGATCAGGAGATTCTTGATAACTATGTTGTTGAAGACATCACAGAAAAGACCATCGGTGAAGACTTCAGAAGAGATATGAAGATCCACCACTGCTTCCTGATCAGAAATAAAATCAAGATCAAGATCAAGAGCAACAGGAAGCCTAGGGAAAAGAGATGAAGGCCCAGACAGTTTTCTCCTCGCCCTTAGGCATGCTGGAAATTACAGAAGAGGATGGGGCCCTGGTCTCCATCCTCTTTGTGTCTTCCTCCACTCCTCCCACTCCGCCCTCAACTCCTCTACTCTCGAAAGCGAAAAAGGAAATGGAGGAATACTTCAGAGGAGAGCGAAGTAGCTTCACTCTTCCCCTTTCTCCCAAAGGAACTCCCTTCCAGAAAAAGGTATGGGAGATAACTTCCACCATAGGCTACGGAGAGACGAAAAGCTATGGAGAAATAGCAGAAATAATGGGTTCCAAGGCCTATAGGGCCATAGGAAGTGCCTTGGGGGCAAATCCCCTTCCCATAGTGATTCCCTGCCACAGGGTCAAGGCAAAGGCCTCCATTGGAGGATACTCAGGAGGCCTGGATAAAAAGCGCATACTTCTCTCTTTGGAAGGAATCAAAGACTAAAGCTCATTATATTTCTTGCTGTTGCCCTTGGCCTTCTCAATAGGATACTTGGCAGCATTCTTCGCCATCTTGTCCATGATCAGGGAGTCCAGGTCATCAAAGCCCAGGGCTTCAGCCATATCTATGGCGTAGACTATCACGTCAGCCAGCTCATCCCTCATCTTGTCCCTATTCTTTCTTACAGCATCTTCACTCTCTAACCACTGGAAAAGCTCCAGAAGCTCTGATGCTTCAAGGGAAAGGGAGATAGCCAGGTCCTTAGGATTGTGGAACTGGGTCCAATCCCTATCCTTGGTGAACTTCAATACATGGTCTATGGTCTCTTCTGAAATCTTCATTGTTTTCTCCAAAAAATAAGCCCCGGGGATAAACTCTCCGGAGCACACTGAAATGTCTTCTTCTAGAATCTGAATCCCATGACCAGGGAAGCGGCAAAGCTCTGAGCCTTGGCTTCGCTCTGGAAGAAGTTCCTGTAATATCCCTCAAGGGCAAGGGAGAAGCTATCTGTAATGTTCCACTCAAGGCCCACCACTCCAGTAGCGACCAAAGCTGTATCGAAGCCGAAGACAGTATTCTCTCCAGAGTGGGTTCTATTATATAGATTATGGGAACCGATGGAATATCCGATGCCTCCGCCAAGGTAGAAGTCAAACTTTCCAAGGTTGAGGTAAGCCATAAGCTTGGCGTCCACTGTAGCATCCATTGCCCAGTTGTTGCCATTGAGGAAGTAGTTGAAGTCGTGGCCGATGAAGGTTCCGTCCAGCGGCTTGAACACTGATCCGATGTCGAATCTTGTTCCGAAGCCAAGCTTTCCGAAGGATAGGATATTCCTGAAATCAAGAGAGATGTTAAGGCGTGGGAATATGGTTGAATATGGATCGACTTCATTGATTCCCATCTCTACGCCGCCGTCAATGCCAAGTCTGAAGGAGAAGGATGACACCTTCTCTGCCTTTGGAGACAGCTTGACTTCAACGTCGCTGATTGGCTCAGGAACATCAATGGCTTCAGCCTTTTCTGGAGCAGGTGGAACCTCAGCTTCCTCAACTACAATTTCTGTCTCTTCTACTGGAGCTTCCTCGGAAGTAAAGAGAGAAGTGATATATGCGTCAAGGTCAGCTTTATAGACCTCGATGTAGTCGGCTGGGTCTACTGTTTCTGGATAGGTAAGAGTGAAGCCGTCAGCGACGAAGGAGATAGCTGTGTTGGCTGTCAGCATTTCTCCATA
>JAEDOD010000071.1 GCA_016302165.1 Sphaerochaetaceae bacterium | reverse complement strand
TTGACGTATAGAATTATCCTATGGCCCAGAAAGAAAGAATCGAGAAGCTTAAGAACATACTTATGAAGACCAACGGCTCTGCCATCAAGGACCTGGCGACAGAGCTGGAAGTTACAGAGATGACAGTCCGTAGGGATCTGAAGAAACTCATCGACAGCGGCGACGCTGTACTCCTGAGGGGAGTTGCTGTCTACAGGCCTAAGGCTGTAAGCGTCGAGGCTCCCCTCTACTCCATCAGGGAGGAGAAGGAGAAGATGAGCGATGAGAAGGAGAGGATCGGTAAGGCTGCCGCAGCACTTCTGGAGCCTGGAGATGTGGTATTTCTTGATGTGGGCACCACTGTGGAACGTATGGCAGCTTCAATAGAGAAGAACATGCACCTTACGGCTGTGTGTTTCGCCTTCAACACAATGGTTGAACTCCAGAAGAAGAACCTTAGCCAGATAATAATGGGCGGTGGTTACTACCATCCAACTTCAGAGGTCTTTGAAAGCGAAGCCATGGTCCCCATAATGAACGGACTAAGGGCCACCAAAGCCTTCATCGCTCCATCAGCCTGCGATATGGACCAGGGCCTTACCTGCCCTGCCCAATATGACAAGACCATAAAGCGGCTTGAGATAAACAATTCAAAAAGAAGGATTCTTCTCATAACAAGCCAGAAGTTCGACACAATCAAGTCTACAGCCTTCGCTTCCTGGGATGAAATAGACCAAGTGATAACGGATAGCGGTATTCCTGACAGATGGAAGAAGTTCCTAAGCGACAAGGGAATAGAGGTAAAGATTGTCTAGACTCTTTCAAGAATGAGAAGCTCCCGCTTCTCCTCTTCCACCCTATCCTTTTCCCCGAGAGTGGAGATCCTTATCTTCCTGTTTGCAGTCATAATCATGTCTTCCACCCTTTCCACTCCCTCTGGAAGGAGAGAAGAATAAAGTGGATCGAAATAGTAGAGATAATCATTGGTAAGGGAAGAAAGGCAGCCAAAGCCTTCCTCCCTTATTCTTCCTACAGCAACTCCTCCAGAGCGAAGAGCTTCAAAGAGGAGGCAACCAGGGCCAAGGAAGACTTCCCTTCCCTGGAGATATGTCGCCTTAAGGATGGAGCTGTAGTTTTCATTGATCGAGTGGGAAAGATGAGCCAAGGCTCCCCTTCCTGTGGTTACGCTACCGTCAGGAAGGACACGGTCAGAAAGCAGCACATAGATCCTCATCACAAGGGACGAAGGGATAGAGGTATCAGACAGGAGTATCCTTAATCCATTCTCCACGCTGACGGGAGCAGAGTCAAAAAGAGTACTTTCATAAGCCAAGGGTATCTTCATTTCTTCCTCAGATATTGTTTCTTGCGTACTGGTCCAGAAGAGCCTGTAAAGATGAAGCCATAGATGCTGCAGCCTTCTCAGGAGAAACATCATTATTCAGCATATCCCCTACTCCATTCATTATACCATAGTAGAAGTCCGCAGAGGGGCCTACAGTAACGCTCTTCATCTCCTTTGGTGTGACCATAAGCTGCTCTGGAGCTGTTGCATACTGAGGCTTAGCCTTAAGGAGGGCCTGGTATCCGTCGCTTTCAATTGCCCCCACAGAGGATGGAATATAGCCAGTGGAAATGGCGAAGGTGCTCTGGACTTCATCTCCTGTAAGATACTTCAGGAACTCCCAGGAAGCCTTCTTCCTCAAGTCGCTGCCGCTATCGAACATTACAAGGCAGGAGCCTGATACAGTTGCTCCGTAGGATGCGCTGTCGTTGACACGGAGGAAGGTGGAGGTTCCTACTTCGAACTTGCCGTCAACCTTCTCCAGCACTGAAGCTACGTTGGATGATGAGGAAGTGAAGATGGCAACCTCTTCGTTTACGAACTGGCTGGTGGAAAGGCTTCTGTTGGCAACGCCCTTCTCTTCATACATGGTCTTCCATTCCTTCAGGAAGGCAAGAAGAGCTCCGTTGTCGATACATTCAAGCTTATCTGCCATGCTTTCGCTGCCGTTTTTGTTGTTGACCAAATAGCTTCCCATCTGGCCAAGCCAGTTGGCAAGGGTTGGAGTGTTGGGAACTGTACCATAGGCTTCAGCCTCAATTCCATTCTTCTCCATATCCTTCTTAAGCTCCACTATATCGCTGAAGGTGTCTGGGCACTTGTCCCAACCACACTTCTCCAGCATAGACTTGTTGTAGAAGGTGATGGTGGTGGAGGTTGCGAAAGGCAGACCCAGCTTCACTCCCTGGAACTCCCAGTTGGCAAGAGCCAGAGGAACGTAGAGGGAAGAGATATCTTCTCCATAAGACGAAATTGCATCATCTACAGTAAAGGCCTTTCCTGAATTGTAGTAGTCAATCTTGCCTGTGGCGTCAAGCTGCATCACGTCAGGCAGATCCTTATAGTTCTCCGCGCTGACCACTGTCTTCATGAGAGTGGTTGCATCCGAGTACTGCCCCTGATAGATGGCTTTTACAGTAATCTGATAGGGGTTAGTCTCATTGAAAGTCCGAACAAATTCATCCATCAGGACTCCAGCCTCGTCTGAAGCTGAATGCCAGAAGGTGATAGTAACAGGCTCTGAGCCCAGGGCCTTCACTTCTGTGCTTTCCTCCTTTGCTCCGCTGGAGAAGACCAGGGACAGGATGAGAAGAGAAAAGAGAAGGAGAGAGATGAATTTTTTCATGATATATCCTCCAAAAAAGATTAGCCGACCAGAGATCCTTCCAGTCCACCCTTTCTAAGGGATCTCCTCATTATTAAAAAGAGGATTATGGAAGGAATAAGGGATATGACCACTCCTGCCATCACCAGCTGATAGTTTTCGTCCTCCCAGCTGTTGAGCCTGGTGATGCCCACCATTACCGTCCTCATTTCCGGTGAGGAGGCGGTGGCTATCAGAGGCCAGAGGTAGGAGTTCCATAGAGATATGAAGCTCTGTACAAAGAGAGTGGTGACCACAGGGCGGGTGATGGGAAGAAGAACTCTAAGGATGAACCAGATGTCTCCATATCCATCCATGCTTGCAGCCTCTCTCATATCCCTGGGAATTGTCTTGAAACGCTGACGAAGCATGAAGGTGGCTGATGCTGACACAAAAGACACAACCATCACTCCCATATAGGTATTGAGAAGATGTAGCCTTGAGACAGTAAGATAGTTGGTTGCAAGTAGCACATCCGAAGGAATCATCATGGTTCCAAGAATCATGAAGAACACCACATTCTTTCCCTTGAAGTCATAGAAGGCGAAGACATAGGCTGCAAGAATGGAGAATATGAGCCTAATGGCGCTTCCCAGGAATGCTATTACAAAGGAATTGAGAATGTAGCGAAGGAGATTCCCTCTTTCCAGTGCAGCCTTGTAGTTATCAAGGTTCAGAAAGGAGGAAGGAAGAAGCTTGGGATCCAGAAACTCAGAAGGAGTCTTGAAGGATGAGAGAAAGCAATATATGAGAGGAAAGATAATGACGAGGCCCAGGGCTATTGCCACCAGAGAGACCACTATCTCCTCAATCTGTTCTTTTCTTCTATGCGTCATAGTGTACCCTCCTCTTCTCCACCACAAAGGAAAGTATTGTGAAGGAAAGGGTCAAGACAAAGGCTGTAAGGCTCATTACAGCCGAGAGGCCATAGTCTGAGCTGGAGAATCCTGACTGATACATCATGCTCATAAGAGTATTTGTGGCTCCGGAGGCGGAGCTTACTCCCATGATTATGATCATTGGAGCTGATGTCATGAGAGCAAGCACCAGGTTAGTGCAGAACACATAGAAGATGGTTGGGGAGATAAGGGGTATCTCCACAAGAAATATTCTTCTCCAGAGAGAGATTCCGTCCACCATGGTAGCTTCCCTTACGCTTTTGGGAATTCCCCTGAGGGCGGAAAGGAGGAGAAGATAGTCGAAGCCTATGCCCATCCAGATGGTAAGGATCACACAGGATATGAGGGCTGTCTCAGAGCTTTCATACCATCCGCACTTAATTGAGAAGAAGTAGTTTATGAAGCCTACAGAGGGGCTGAACATGGACTTGAAGATCATGCAGGCTGCAGACATAGATACTGCCATGGGCAGGGAGAAGAGAGACTCGAAGAGAGGTGAGAGTCTTCTGCTCTTCTCTGTCAGGAGAGCCAGGGAAAGTGTTATGAAGAGAGTGAGCGGCACATTTATGGCTGCAATTGTGAGAGTATGGATAAGGGCTGGAAGGAAATCTGGCCTGGAGTATGTGTATCTGAAGTTCTCCAGTCCTGCAAATCCTCTGATCTCACCCTTAGAGTTAACTCTGCTGAAGGCATTCACCACAGTGCGAAGGAAGGGATAGTAGACGAAGAGCAGGGAGAACAGGACTATTGGAAGGAGCAGGAGAAATATTCTTCTTCTCTCCTTTCTCCGTCTCAGGCTTACATTACCCATTGTTTTCCTCCCAAAGCAGGTTGCCATCTGTGGTGGCGTCAAATAGATGGATGTCCTCTACACTGAAGGAGAAGGAGACCTTTTCATCCCTATCAAAGACTTTTGCTACATGGTTCTCATCCTTCTCCTCTGTCAAGGCCACAACTTCCCTTCCGTTCCACTCCATGTGGAGGGAAATTGAGGAGCCCAGGCGCTCAGAGACAAGGACAGAGCCATGGAAGGTATCTTCTTTTGTGTTTATTTTCACATCTTCGGGTCTGATTCCCACCTTGACCCTGATGATGTTTCCACCCTTTCCTTCGAGGAAAGAGGAGAAGCGATTTCCCAGAGGAAAGCGTCTGGAACCAAGAAGAAGGAACCATTTTCCGTCATCCTTTACAGCATCTCCCACCATTATGTTCATTTCAGGAGTTCCAATGAAGGTTGCCACAAACAGGTTCCTTGGGAAGGAGAAGATTTCATCTGGAGTTCCAATCTGCTGCACTTCTCCATCCTTCATCACTACTATTCTGTCGCCAAGGGTCATGGCTTCGGTCTGGTCATGGGTGACGTAGACAAAGGTTGCATCGATTCTTTTCCTGAGGCTGAGGATCTCGGAGCGCATCTGGTTTCTCAGCTTTGCGTCCAGATTAGACAAAGGCTCATCCATCAGCATCACCTTGGGCTTTCTGACTATGGCCCTGCCGATGGCAACCCTCTGCCTCTGGCCTCCGCTGAGCTCCTTAGGCTTCCTGTCAAGAAAATGGGTAAGACCAAGAATCTCCGCAGCTTCCCTGACAGCCTTGTCAACTTCAGCTTTGTCCTTGTTTCTCTTCCTGATGGCAAAGGCCATGTTGTCGTAGACAGACATATGGGGATAGAGGGCATAGTTCTGGAACACCATTGCCGTGTCCCTATCCTTAGGCTCCACATCATTTACAAGGACTCCATCAATGTACAAAGATCCTGAAGTGATATCCTCCAGGCCTGCAATCATTCTCAGCGTTGTAGACTTTCCGCAGCCTGAGGGCCCAACCAAGACAACGAACTCGTTATCCTTTATTTCCATGGAGAAGTCCTTTACAGCCACAACCTCCCCTTCATCCTTTTCCTTTCTCCTATGGAAAAGGGATGTGGGATGGGAGGGAAGCGGATAAACCTTTCTTACTTTATCAAAGGTTATTGTAGCCATTCCTGATAATTCTCCACTTAGTTACAGAGTTTTCTTTTTTCAAGAGGAAAATAACAAGAATTCCAAGGCTTATCAAGGTATCCTTATTGTGATTGATAACATATCACCTTTCATAAATATCAAATTCATAATCCATTTGTTAAAAATAACATTTTCTTAATCAATAATTGTTAATTATATCAACAAATTGAGGACCGCAGAATCATCCGCGGTCCCCTATATGTTCTCTTTCGAAATTTCAATGTTTTTACAAGAGTTTCTCCACTTCCTCCCTCTCCAGAGTTGAGCCTACATGCTGCACCACTCTGGAAGCGAAAAGGTTGGCCTTCTCAAGGGCTTTTCTCTTGTCTGTCCCCATGGCCCTGAAGGACGCATAGGTTCCAAGATGGCAGTCTCCTGCCCCTACTGAATCCACCACTTCACACTTCTCTACAGGTACCTTGATGAACGAGGAGCCGTCGAATAGCATGGCCCCTTCCTCCGCCATGGTCACTATCACATCATTTCTGTTTTCCTCATAGAGGGCCATGGCAGCCTTATCTATGTCATCAAGCCCTGTATATGATGTGACTTCCTTATCGTTCAGGTGGATTATAGGCTTCAGGGCCATAAGCCTATCCAGCAGGTTCCGCCTGATGGTAAGAAGCCTGGGACCTGGAGCGAAATAGATATTCCTGATTCCGCTTTCCTCCAGGAAGGCCACTATCTCTTCCCCTGTGTCCTCCTCCAGCTCCAGGCCACATACATAGGCTGAAGAGAACTCGCCCATATCCATGGCGCTGAACCAGCTCCTGTCGAACTTATACTCTATGCCATGGTATGCGATGAAGCTTCTCTCTCCAGACTCCTCCACCAGGCATATGCAGGCACCGTGGGGAGAAGAGGAGGTACGGAAAATTGGGATTCCCTTACTTTCCAGCTCCTTTTTCACAAAGTCTCCATAGATGCCGCTTCCAATGGTCACAGAGTGAAGGTAAGGAAGACCAAGCAGTCGAAACATCTGGGAGACGTTATATGCGCAGCCACCTAATGCATAGTGGTGGACACCGGAGTTTATGCTGTCTGCGCTTCCTGGAAGACGGGGAGTTGGTATCACTATGTCTACAGTACAGGATCCGATTATCAGAGTCTTGTCTGCACCCATCAGAGAACCTCCATAAACTCATTCCTAATTTCAGAGAAAGCTTCATCTGTAAACCCGAAGTCCTTCTCCTTATAGTTCCAGAGGGCCCTACCGATTCCGGCCTTCCTAAAGGCTGAATTGATGTCCTTCAGCCATCGTATCTTGTCCCCGGAGGCCGCCTTATCTATGACACCATACTCTCCTGAATACAGGGGAACATTATCCTTTTCAGCCTTGGCTATGGCTGGGGCGAAAATATCAAGGAAAAAGGATTCTCCGATTTCGCTGATTCTATTGTCGTAGACAGCTCCTGCAAGATCAGCGTTAAGACTTCTTCCCGCCCTTCTGTACTCTTCCAGAGTCTTAGGGTAACCGATTCTGAAATCCAGAGGCATACCATCCACCCAGTAGGCTCCCTGGTGGGTGAAGACCATAGGCTCATAACAGTGGAAGTTATATACTATGCGCTCGTCCAGCGGTACAGACAATAGAGGGACAGAAAGTACATTGTTGTAGTTGACTCCTCCAACCACTATCCATGCATCCTTGCTGTACTCTCTTACAAGCTTAATGAAGGAGGCAAGTATTGCGTTCCAGGCATCTGTCACTTCAGGAAGAACCACTTCGTTCAGCGGCTCAAAGGCCACCATATCTGAATACTGGGCAAAACGGGAAAGTATTTCACGCCAAAGGGAGAAGAATCTTTCCTGAAGCATAGACGAATAGAAGAAGGCTTTTCTGTCCATATCCTTCTTCAAGGGATCGAAGGAGTATCCATAGCATTCGTGGAGATCAATGAGCATGTTGATTCCATATTTCCTGCACCAGGAAAGAAGATCAAAGAGATGACAGAAGCCACTTTCCTTTACCACTCCCTCATCGTCAGTGAGCACATTGTAATCAACTGGCACCCTTACATGGTCGAAGCCCAGAAGGGATATATCCCTTATATCATCCTCTTTTATGAAGGAGTTGTAGTGCTCCTCCGTATACTCCTTTGCCTGACTCAGCCATCCGCCGAGGTTTACGCCCTTCATGAAACCTGTAAAAACACGCATTTTCTCCTCCACTCCAATTCTTATTTGGAATTGTGACTTTGTTCCATAGAAAAAGTGAAGAAAAGGAAAATAATCTTTCCTAATCCAGTTCCATTCTCATAAGCACAAGCTGCTGCCATGAGCCTTCCTTGGTCCGAAATCCCCTGGGATTCCTTCCATATTCATTGAAGCCCAAGTCTCTATAGAGAGCTATGGCCCTTAAGTTATCTGAAACCACCTGCAGTTCCAGCTGACTGTAGCCAGCTCTTTTTGCGCACTCTATGGAAGCTCCAGATAGAGCTCTTCCGATTCCCAATCCCCAATAGGCTTTTAGTATTGAGACTCCAAACTCAGCTCTATGGCTTATCTTCATTCCTCTTCCAACGGGGTCAACGCCTGCTGTCCCGATAACCTTTCCCTCCAGAATGGCAACGATTTCAGCTTCCCTCTCTCTTTCAGCCTTCGCCGCAAGATAGGCTCCTTCTTTTTCGGGAGTTAAGGTGCATTCTTCCGGATAGGTCAAGAGATTGTCGCTTTCTCCATGGGTCTCTATGAAGTTGTTCAGTACCCTTTCCCCGTCACTGCCATCTGCGTTTCTGAGAATAAGTGTCCTTCCATCCTTAAGCTGGATTTCCTTGTAGTATTTCATGTGTATCTAATTCCTTTCAAAAGAAATAAGCGGAATGATCATCTCGCTTTCAGTATACCCTGCATGCATGGATGCCCAGATATTCTTCGTGTAATATATGGATAGGTCACTTCTAGCTACTGCAAGAAAATCTCCCAGCATATCCCTGAATCTTGGATGTTCCTCCCCTTCTCCAAAAAGCTTCATCTCTATTACTTCTTCTTTGGTGTATAGGTCGAAATCTTCTGAGAAATGGGAAAGGAAGGCAGCCTTGAACTCTTCTTTCTTTCCTTCCTTTACAAAGAAGTTCAGGCTTCTGGGCTCAATGGATGGTAGGCGTAGGAGAAGTGACATGATGTCTTCATAATCCTGGAGAATTGCTGTTCTGTTATCCAGGTGTCCATGGTCAGCTGTTATCAGGAAGAGAGTATCCTCCAAGGAAGACACAGTTTCATATACCTTTCTCTCTATATCCCTCATTGTCTCCCTTACATTCTCGCTTCCTCCTCCTTCCTGGTGAAGAGTTGCATCCGGCTCTCCCCAATAGCCATAGATAAACTTCTTTTCCCTCGTTGAACAGAGAGTCCTGATTCTATCCAGTATCCCCTCCAGGCTCTTTGGATTAGGAGGAAGGAAAGGAGAAGCGCCATATGCCTTTCCTCCCTTCTCTTCAATAAGTTCCAGGATGTTTTTGTATGGAGTGAAGGTGTCTGCAACGTGATAGGGAGCTGCAGGAATATCTGTCCCCTGTATTCTATTGAGGAATACAGTTACGTTCCTATCCAGTTCGGGGTAGTAGTTGTCCCAACCAAGCCATCCATGGCTTGAAGGCATCTTTCCTGAAAGTAGGCTTGTAGTGGCGGCAACAGTAGTCGGGGGAAACACAGAGGAATATGAAAGCTTCAGATTCCTTCTGAAGGGACCATCCTTATCCAGGATCCTTTCCATTGTCTCCACTCCCATCCCGTCCAGGAGAAGAACCACCACATTCCTGTATCCCTTCTCCAGCATAGCATCTACTTCAGGAAGAGTATTAGCGGATGTCTCCACACCAAAATGCTTCAATATGGACTGGGACAGATTCACCAGACACCTGTTGTA
>JAEDOD010000070.1 GCA_016302165.1 Sphaerochaetaceae bacterium | reverse complement strand
CTATGAAGAGGAAAGGGGAGGACGTGAGTTTTCACTTACCCCGGAAACCTATGCTTCCTTCCTGATAGCTACCTTCGACCTTTGGTACAGGGATTGGAAGAACGGAAAATATACCAGCGTCAGACTTTTTGATGACTATGTACATATGCTGATGGGAGAGCCTCCATCATCCTGCTCTGTCCTTGGGCGCTGCGGTGGATACATTGTGGTGGAGGCTGACGGAAGCATATACCCCTGCGACTTCTACGTAATGGACCAGTGGAGAATGGGACATTTCTCAGACTTTGAAAACGTGGAGAAAACCTTCGAGAGCCCTCAAATGATTAAATTCCTTCAGGAAGGAAGAGATATTCCTGAAGAGTGCAGAGCGTGCAGGTGGAAGGGAATATGTGGAGGAGGCTGCCGTCGTGATCGGGATTACTCAGCTTCCTTAGGCCCCAACTATTTCTGCTCAAGCTTCAAGAAGTTTTTCCTCCATGCCGCTCCCAGGCTTCAGGAGATAGCCCGTGCTGAGCTTTATGCAAGAAGATGCAATGGGCCTCTCTGAGCCTATGGACAGCTTCCGTTTCAAATGCCATGGAATAGATCCTTTGAAGACAAGAAAGGGATTTGAAAACTGTGTGGGTAAGACAAAAGGATACTATCTTTCCTGATATTGATGCGGGGAAAAAAGACTGAGATAAGCAGGTGTCTTTCAAGGCTGGAGTATTAAGAAAAATCAACCTTTGAATCCTCATGGGAGGTGTTAGACTCAAACCATGGAGGATAATATGGACAATAAGTACTACTCATATTCGGCAGAGGAACTGAAGGAAGGAAGAATCCCTGTAAAGTGTCTTGGAGACAGCGGAGAAGTGTTCTCTGAAATAGCTCACATCATGGTGGACACCATAGAGGAACACAACAGAAGAGGGGAGAAGACGGTCTTCATCTGCCCTGTAGGACCTGTGGGCCAGTATCCCATTTTCGTCAGACTTGTAAAGGAAAGGAATGTTAGCCTGAAGAACTGCTGGTTCTTCAACATGGACGAATATCTTACTGATGACAAAGAATATATCGATATGGCTTCTCCTCTCTCTTTCCGTGGCTTTATGGAAAGGGAAGTCTACTCCCAGATTCCTGAAGAGCTGAATGTTCCACCTTGCCAGAGGTTCTTCCCTGATCCTAAGGATCCTGGACTTGTGGGAAGAAAAATCCAGGAGCTTGGTGGAGTGGACATCTGTTTCGGTGGCATTGGAATCAATGGACACCTGGCTTTCAATGAAGCTGAGGAAGTAAGCGCAGAAGAGTTTGCAGGGCGTGAGACCAGAGTCCTTGCCATCAGCAGGGAGACCAGATGCGCCAACGCAATTGGTGACCTTAATGGTGCCATCGACGCTATGCCTGTATACGCCATTACAATTGGAATCAAGGAAATACTTGCTTCAAGGAAGGTGGTTCTGGGAGTCTTCAGGACCTGGCATAGAGCTGTGGTGAGACAGGCCATATTCGACACACCAAGCGGCCATTTCCCTGTCACTCTTCTCCAGAACCATAAGGATGCAGTGATCCTTGCCAATAATATTGCGTCAGCTAAGGCTTTCTGAGACCAGGGGATATACTTCAATTTAAGGAGAGTGCATAGATGATAAATCAGGAATACAGGAGGAAATGTATTCCTGGTGATGCCTCTCCGTTTAAGGAAATGATGAAGACCATCTTTTCTTTGTGAGACAAAGATAAAGGAAAAACAAAACAGGAGGAAATATGAAGCTGCTATTTGGAGATATTCATGATCACTGTGGCATTTCATATGGATATGGAAGTCTGGAGAATGCATTGAAGAATGCTCTCTCCCATTTGGATTTTGTTGCTGTAACAGGCCACGCATTCTGGCCTGATATCCCTCCAGTGACTCCAGATACTGAGTTTCTGGTGTCTTTCCATAAAAAAGGCTTTGAGAAACTCAAGGGTAACTACGAAGGAAACAAGGAGATCTTCGAAAAGTACAACAAAGAGGGATCCTTTACAACCTTCATCGGCTACGAGATGCATTCCCACCACTACGGTGACCACCACATTGTGTCTGGAGACATGTCAATCCCTCTTCTGACAGATGCCACCAGTCCAAGGGAATTCTATGAAGAGACAAAGAGCTATAAGGATACAGTGATAATTCCTCACCACATAGCATATGCACCGGAATACAGGGGAATAGACTGGGACGAATATGATGATTCCCTTTTCCCTGTGGTGGAAGTGATATCAAAGCATGGATGCTCCATGAGTGACACTCATCCTTTCCCCTATTACCACAATATGGGTGGCAGAGACAGTAGGAATACTGTCTATAGAGGCCTTGAAAAAGGAAAGGTCTTCGGCTTTGTGGGATCCACTGACCATCATGCAGGATATCCAGGATCCTATGGTGACGGAGCTTTGGCTGTATATTCCGAGGAAAATGACAGGAAGAGCATCATTGATGCCATAAAGAAGAGAAGGACCTATGCCATCAATGGAGACAAGATCAAGGCAAGCTTCTCCGTTGACTCAAACATCATGGGCTCAGTGGTGAAGAAGGGAGCAAAAAAGCATCTGGTGGAGTATTCAGCAGAGCTCTCCTATTTCCTTGATAAGATCGTGATCTACAGGGACAAGATTCCTCTTCACATCATCAACGGTGAGACACTGAGGAATGTAGACAAGGAAGGACGTTACAAGATCCGTCTGGAATTCGGATGGGGCGGAAAGAAGGACCTTCTGGACTGGAATTTCAAGGCAGAATTGGAAGGAGGCAGATTCGTCACTATTGAAAAGTGCTTCCGTGGCCGCAGCGTTCTTGCTCCCCAAGAAGGTGTTGAGGTTCCAGGAGACTGCAACGTTATAGAAAACAGGGCAGAAATAGTATCTGAAACTGTAGTTGAAGGAAAGGTCCAGACAGCAAAGAACGCCAATCCTACAACGCCAGCTACTTCCATGGTGGTCCTGGAAGTGGAGGGGAACCTGGATACTCTCTTGAAGGTAAATGTAAATGGAAGGGAAGTGGAGCTGAAGCTAAGAGACTGCATAGAAAACAGCCGTAACTATCCCGTGGGCATCACCAACTCCCCAGCCTTCAAGATCCATCAGCTTCTTCCTTCATCCCAATATATGGTCAAGGGATCTTTTGAGGATGAGTGTGAAGAAGCCTCCAGCTACTGGATGGAGATATTCCAGAAGAACGGAAGCGTTGCATTCATCAGTCCTGTATTCTTCAGGTGACCGATTCATCCCAAAAAAGGGGATTTGGGCTTAATAAATTTCAACCTATCTTTTTGAAAAAGCTGGGTTAGACTCAAATTACAAACAGGAGGCAATAAATGGCTGAAAAGCTGAAGGGAGGCAAAACCAGTGACAAGATGATCAACTGGATTTGGCTCGTGATTTCTCTACTCTGTGCTCTTGCTCTCTGGACACTTCTGTCCATAATGCCTGCAACTGCACGTTCATTCCCGAACATCTTCGTTGTGTTCAAACAGATTAGCGTAATGATCCAGAGAGGTGTCCTTTGGAAGGATATCTCCTCCTCGCTGATTTCTGTCAGTGCAGGTTATGCCCTCGGCTTTATAATTGCCCTTCCATTGGCAATTCTAATGGCCTGGTATAATCCTGTAAGACGCATCATCCAGCCCTGGATCCAGTTCATCAGAAACATACCACCTCTTGCATACGTTCCTTTGATCGTTATCGCAGCAGGTGTTGGAAGAAAGCCTCAGATCATCGTCATCACCATAGCTACCTGTCTCATCATGTGTATCACCATGTATCAGGGAATCGTGAACATTGACGAGACACTGATCAAGGCTGCAAGAGTCCTGGGAGCAAAGGATAAAGACATCTTCCTCAGGGTCCTTGCCCCCGCATCCCTTCCATTCATCCTTACAGCTGTCCGTCTTGGCGCATCCTGTGCTCTGACAACACTTATTGCAGCTGAGTCTACAGGTGCTTTTGCAGGACTGGGAATGAGAATCAGATCTTTGAACAACAACTTCGAGACAGCTCCGATGCTTCTGTACATCATCATCATCGGTATCATCGGTATCACAGTCGAGAAGCTCATACAATTACTTGAAAGGAAGTTGACAGGATGGCAGGAGAAAAGAGAAATATAAAAGTTCACATTGAGAATGTCAAAAAGACATATCAGGGAAGAACAGGTGAGGTTGTAGCCCTCAATGGGGTGAACCTGGACATCATGGACAATGAGTTCATCACTGTGGTCGGTCCTTCCGGCTGTGGCAAGTCCACGATTCTCAACATTATGGCAGGTCTTCTTGAGCCTACCAGCGGAAAAATCATCTGTAACGGAAAGGAAGTCCACGGTACAGGTCCAGATAGAGGTGTGGTATTCCAGCAGTATGCCCTCTTCCCTTGGCTTACTGTAAAGAAGAACGTCCTCTTCCCACTTCAGATGAAGGGAATCAAGGGCCAGGAAGCTGAAGACATTGCCATGAAGTATATCAAGATGGTTGATCTGGAAAAGTTCTGCGACCACTATCCAAAGGAGCTTTCCGGCGGTATGAAGCAGAGAGTGGCCATTGCAAGAGCATATGCAGCAAATCCTGAGGTTTTGCTTATGGACGAGCCTTTCGGTGCTCTTGATGCCCAGACCAGGACTCAGCTTCAGCAGGAGCTTCTGGAGACATGGGAGAAGGAGAGAAAGACATGCTTCTTCATCACCCATGATGTAGACGAGGCTCTGATTCTTGGACAGAGGGTAGTGATAATGTCTGCCCGCCCTGGAAGAATTAAGGATATCGTTGAAGTAGACATTCCTTATCCACGTGATCAGGAGACAAAGATGAGCCCCAGATTCCTGGAGCTGAAGAACCAGATCTGGTCCCAGGTCTACCATGAGTACCTGGAAGTCAGGAAGTAAAATTAAAAAGAATATAAAAAGGAGAAAAAACAATGAAAAAGGTTATCGTAGCTCTTTTAGTTGCAATGATCGTACTTTCCGGCGCATTCGCACAGGGTCAGAGTGAGACTTCTGAAACATCTCTCAAGACTCTGAACGTGGCCTATATGCCTAACTATGCATCTCTCTGCTCCGTAATGGCAGCAATTGAGACAGGCGCATTTGAGGAACAGGGCCTCAAGGTCAACCTGGTTGAATTTGCAGATGGTCCTACAATCATCGCTGCAATGGAATCCGGTTCCATCGATATCGGTTATATCGGACATGGCGCACACAAGCTCTGCATCAACGGCCGTGCATCCATCTTCCTCTTCTCTCACCTTGGAAACGGTGACGCAATCGTCGGCCTCAAGTCCCACGGTGTCGAGTCTCTGGCAGACCTGAGGGGAAAGAAGGTTGGATATTCTTCAGGAACATCCAGTGAGAACATCCTCCTCCTGGCACTTAAGAGAGCTGGTCTCACAATGAACGACATCACAGCTTTCGAAATGGACGCTTCCTCCCTTACATCCGCTATGACATCAGGATCCCTTGACGCATGTGCTACATGGTCTCCTTCCACAGAGACAATGTGCTCACAGATTGGTGACGATGCAGTCGTTATCGCAAGGAACGATACATTTGCTGACGAGACAGTCAACGTTGCATCCTGGATCGTCATGCCAAAGTGGGCTGAAGAGAACCACGATACTCTCGTGAAGTTCACAAAGGCTCTCTACAAGGGTGAAGACTACAGAGCAAAGGACGAGAACAAGAGACAGGTTGCAGAATGGGTTGCAAAGCAGGTTGCAGGAGACGTTGAGATCCAGTACCAGACTGTAAACGGTGCAAAGTGGTACACAAAGCAGATGACAGTTGACGGAATCAAGGACGGATCCATCAAGTCTCTCTACGAAGTACAGAAGATTGCATTCGGCGATGCAGTCAATCCTTCCACTCCAGTTGAGAACTATGTCCTGTTTGACGTCATGCTTGAAGCAGCAAACTAAGACAAAGGGATTGATCCTATCGGGACCTGAGGTGACTTGGGTCTCGATTTTTGTTGTTTAGCTCAAGTGTGTGATTTATCATTCTTCTATGCTTCCTGTCCTTGTTACAGCAACATTAGCAATGTCTATGGCCCTTTTGTTCCTGAGACGGGACCAACGCAGTCTGCTTCTCTTTCTTGCAGTAGGGTCAGTCTCCTTCTTCCTCTACACCATATCCGTATACATTGCAAAGAAGGGAGGAATAACTGAATTCACTACCTTCGTCCTTTTCGGAACCAACGGAGTCAGGCAGCATCTTCTGAAGCAGGTATATACTGTGCATAACCTGGGCTTCATGATGGCTCTGGGAAGATATCTCTCCCCATACTTTCTTCTTCTTTCCGCCCTTGACCTTTCAGGGAAGCTTAACGGGAAGAAAGGAGTGGTGACAGCTCTTCTCCTTTCCATCATTCCGCTTCTGTCTATAGTGCTGTATATGCCTCAGGTCTTTGAACTGATCTCTTCAAATGAATGGATGATGGAAGCTGTAGTCAACTTCTCAAAGATGTGGATCATGGTCTACATCCTATCTGCAGACATTCTTATGGTGGTGGAATTCTTCTTCATAAAGCTCCAGTTCTTCCGTATCCGTTTCCTGATGAAGCTGATGTTCATTCTATCTCTTTCCGTGATATATGGGGTCTTCTTCCCTCAGGATCCTGCCCAGGTCTACCTTTTCTATAGAAATGAATATATGTGGATGCTGGGATTATGGTATCTCCATAAGGGATTCTCTACAGGAATATACTACGTAGTCGTTGCCGGATCATTATGCGCAGGCCTAGTTTCCATGGCCTCCCTTATCCGTTACTTCTCCATCACTTTCGGGGAGGAGGTGGCGGAAGTCAAGATCAGAAGGGAGTCCAGTTCAGCTACCCGGGGAGTATCCATGTTTGTCCACGGAACGAAGAATGATCTATTAGCCACCAGGATTCTTCTGGAAAAAGTCGGACAGAACTATCCCCAGGACCAGGAAGTGAAGAAGCTGAAGGCGATAAATGATGGCCTGATGGGTCGCCTGGATAAGCTTAATAAGGCAATCAAGGTTAATTCCATCAAGCTCTATCCTGTGGAAGTCAAGGAAATCCTGGACCTTTCGCTTCAAAGAATCCGGGAAACCTTCTCTTCTTACCCGATAGATGTGAAGGGTCTTGATTCCAGATGCCTTATCCTTGCTGACAGAAACTTTCTTTCCGAAGCCTTTACCAATATTATCCAGAACGGAATCGAGGCTACAGTCCAGAACGGATCGAGAGACCCAATTGAAATATGCGTCGAAGACGGTAGAGTCTGGGTTGAGATAATTTTCTCCGATAGGGGAAAGGGAATCGACAAAAAAGTGAAGAAACATATTTGGGAGCCTTTCCATTCTTCCAAGAATAGTTCCACAAACTGGGGGATTGGAATGTACTTCACCCGACTTGTGGTGAGAAGGCACATGGGCTCCATTTCATTTTCCAGAAGAAAGGAAGGAGGCACATCCTTTGTAGTAATGCTGCCGAAGGCAGGAAAGGGGGACAGATGATTAAAGTGATGTTGGCAGATGATTCTGCTGTAATCCGTTCGTATATCAAGGAAAAGCTGGAAAGCGAGGGAGACATCGCCGTGACAGTGGAGTGCAGTGACGGAAAGAGCGCCACCTTACTTTATAACAAGGAATTATGCGATGTAGTACTGATGGATATTGAGATGGCTGAGTGTGATGATGGAATACAGGCTGCAGAGTTCATTCTTCATTCCAATCCCGATGCTGTGGTGCTCTACCTTACAAGCCATGACAGCGATTCCATGATAGTCAAGGCCATGTCCAGCGGGGCTGTGGACTATATTGTCAAAGGATGCCCGGATGAGACACTGAGAGAAAAGGTGAGAAAGGCATACGAAGGAATCTCTTCCATAGACAGCTCCATACAGCGAGTACTGATGGATGAATACAAGAGGCTTCGGAAAAGTGAGAAGAGCCTACTGTATTTCATCCAGAATCTTGGAAATCTGACTCCAGCAGAGAAGGAGCTGGTTTCTTGCTTCATGGGAGGGCTGAAGGTCAGGGAGATAGCTGAAAGGCGATTTGTTGAGACAGCCACAGTCAAGAGCCAGATCCGGACTTTGCTGCAGAAGTTCGGAGTGTCCAGATCCACGGAAGTGGTGAAGATGGTGAAGGAGCTGGGGCTGGAACACCTTTTCCCTCCTGTCGAGAAATGATGGGACTGTAGTGCCGGTAGAAGTCAAACGGCTGGTGGAGAATGGAAGTCAGCGTAATACACAGGATTACTGGGAGATCTTAAATAAGAACGTAGTAGAGATGAAGAAGAGACCCAATATCGTAATATTCAATCCAGATGAGATGAGATGGGACACCTTGGGCCATATGGGCCTCAATAGAGCTGCCGTGACTCCCAATCTGGACAAGTTTGCACGGGAGGAAGCTGTATCCTTTTCCAATGCATATTGCCAGAATCCAGTATGCGTTCCTTCACGCTGCTCATTTCTTACTGGGCTTTATCCCCATGTCAGAGGCCATAGGACCATGCAGCATATGCTCCATGAGGATGAATCCAGTCTATTTTCAGAGCTGAAGAATGCCGGCTACTATGTGTGGCTCAATGACCGTAACGATCTGGTTGCAGGGCAGATTCCTGGGCTGTACGAGTCTCATGCTGATGAAATCTACAGCGGAAAGAGTGACCCCAAGGTCACTTCACCTGACCACAACAGACTAATCAATCCTGATATCAGGGGAGAGAAGGGAAGCAAGTTCTACTACTCACACTATGTGGGAAAGCTTACTGTAGACGGAAATGGAAGGAACTATACTTCTGACGACAGCGATGTGGACAGGTGCATAGACATAATGGGGGAGGACCATGAAGGAAAGCCTGTTTTGGCTTTTCTTGGCCTTTTCTATCCCCATTGCCCCTATGGAGTGGAGGAGCCCTATTTCTCCCTTATCGACAGGGCAAAGCTGCCTCCACGTGCATCAACGGGAGAGAATAAGCCTTTGATGCAGCAGGAGCTGAGACGAAGAATTGGAAGCGATAAGCTGGATGAGAAGGACTGGGATGAACTGAGGGCTGTATACCTGGGAATGTGCGCAAAGATAGATGTGCAGTTCAAGAGACTATGTGACGGCCTTAAGGAAAAGGGAGTCTATGACGATACACTTATCGTGGTGCTCTCGGACCATGGGGACTTTGCAGGTGATTATTCCCTGCCGGAAAAGGCCCAGAACACTTTTGAGGATTGCCTTGTCCGTGTTCCACTCTTAATCAAGCCCCCAAAAGGTGAGAAAGTTGATCCAGGAATCACAGACAGCATGGCTGAGCTTGTTGACTTCTACGCTACTGTAATGGATTACGCTGGAGTGGAGAGCGACCACGACAACTTTGGTGTGTCACTGCGTCCTGTAGTTGAAGACAGGAAGGTGGAGACCAAGGAATATGTCTTTTCTGAGGGAGGCAGGATGCCTTGGGAGTGGCAGGCTGACGAATACCATGGAGTATGCGGAAAAGGTGGAACCAT
>JAEDOD010000069.1 GCA_016302165.1 Sphaerochaetaceae bacterium | reverse complement strand
ACATAATCCTCCTTCCCTGAAGTGGAGGAAATGGAGGATTTTCCTCCGCCCCGCCGTACATAGGGCATAGTGGTGCCCAATAGTCTTTTCTCGCAGGATACGCGGGCCCTTTCAAGGACTCGCCCTGAAATATCCTCAGGCCCCAGGTCATAGCGGTCAGCCAGGAAACCTGAAAGATAGGCGGTCTTGAAATCCACAGCTTCATCCATGTTCCAAGGCCCTAAGGGCTCCATTATGGAGTCGCTCATCTTTGAGCTTCCGTCCACAGGAAGGTTTACAACTTCCATGTGGCCTTCCCGGATCAGCCTATAGTGGCTGATTCTGGTGTAAGTGTAGCGGTTATCGCTCCAGACAAAGGAGGAAGTTGCAGGAATATCCATTCTTGCCTTCACTGTGGAAGTGAACATCCACACAGGAACATAGACTCCCTTGATTTCATCGATATGGCTTTTATCCCTGAAGACAGGAGGAAGAAGCTTCTTCCCCTTCAGATGGGAGTAGAATGCCTCCTTGGCCTCCTCCTTTCCATTCTTGAAGGGAATTACATAATCCGGCTTCAGCACACCAGAGACCTGGTCCTCCAGAACCACAGGATTTCCGCACCAAGGACAGGACAAGGCAGCTTCCGTATCGAAGGCGATTATCTCACCTCCGCAGGAATGGCAAATATAGTGACGCTGGCCGTCCTCCTCCCACTCTTTCTGGGATGAAGTGAAGGAAAGGCCCTCTTCATCTTCCCTATTGTCTTCCTCGCTAGCCTTTTTGAGGCCTTCAGGGTCGAACTCAGTGTCACAATAGGGACACTTGAGATTCTGACTCTTCCAGTCAAACTCCACCGAGCCCCCGCAATTGGGGCACTTGAACTCTTCAATCACCTTCCACTCTCTTATAATCTACTGCCGCATTCAGGACAGAACTTTGGAGATGATCCTTCTGGAGCTGTCCAGCCACATGTTGGGCACTTTACTCCTTCGCTTCTCTTCTTGCCGCACTCTGAGCAGAACTTTCCTGTATTCACAGCTCCACAGGAGCACACCCAGCTTTCAGCTTTTTTTGAGCCACACTCTGTGCAGAACTTTCCTGTGTTCTCCTTGCCGCAGGAGCATACCCACACATCCTTCTTCTCCTTCTTCTCTTCCGCCATACGGAAAAGGGAGGAAGGATCAGCGTTTCCTCCTGCCATTCCCATGCCCATGAAGCCAGCAAAGGCTCCATTAGGGTTGGAGGCAGCGCTTTTCATGGCTTCGCTCTGGCTCTTTACATATAGGCCTGCTGCACGGGAAGCGTCTGAATACACTACAGACATCTGGGCTTCCTTTATGAGAGCCTGGTCCTCTTCAGGAATGGTAAGGGTGGCTATGGCCACACTAACGACTTCCAGTCCTCTCAAGGAGCCCCACTCCTGGGAAAGAGCCTTGTTCAAGGCCTCTTCAAGCTCCTCTGTATGGGCAACTATTTCGTTGGGACGGAGACCAAGTCTAGACAGCTCCCCGAAGGCTGGCTGGAGAGCTGAAATGAATTCGCTCTTAAGCTGGGAGTCCAGGGCTGAACGCCTATATTCACCATCAAAGTTTCCACTGATGCTGGAATAGAACTTAATTGGGTCTGAAATTCTATAGGAATAGGTTCCTGCACATCTGACAGACAGGTCCACATCAAGATCTATCCTTCTGTCCATAAGACGGAAGGGAACAGGATTGGCTGTACCGAACTTGTTTCCAAGAAGCTCCTTGGTGTTGAAGTAGTAGACACGCTGGTCCCTGGCTTCGTCTCCGCCGTATGTGAATCTTCTTCCCATGGTCTTGAAGGTCTCCAACAGGCCTTTGCCGAAGCCTCCATAGAATACGCTGGGCTCCAGAGAGGAGTCGAAAGTGTATTCCCCTGGCTCAGCGGCGAACTCCACCACCTTACCGCCGTCGACTATCATCATGCACTGGCCGTCAGCCACAACTATTCCTGAGCCATTGGATATTACGTTCTCTGAGCCCTTTGTGTTGGAGGACCTTCTTCCGCTATGCTTCACACCTTTTACAGCCAAAGTGTCTTCAGAAAGGGAATCACAGGTAAAGTATTCCTTCCACTGGTCTGCAAAAGCCCCGGAGAAGCTACCTATTGCAGCTTTCAATAATCCCATATCAAACCTCCCATGGAGAGTATATCATCTAATCGATGATAGCATATGACAAAACTCTCTGGAAATAATACCATTGGGCTATGACCAGAATTAGAATACTCGGAACTGGAAACGCCCAGGCTACCAATTGCTACAACACTTGTCTCACAATCGAAAACGAAGAAGGAATCCTTCTGGTGGATGCAGGAGGAGGAAACGGAATACTGAAGATCCTGGAGGACCAGAATATTCCACTGTCTTCAATCCATGATATATTTGTGACCCATGCCCATACTGACCACATCTTCGGCGTGATCTGGCTCATAAGAAGAATCGGTGAAACCATGGCCAAGGGAAAGTATGAAGGAAATCTGACCATTTATTGCCACAAGGAGCTGGCAGATCTCATTGAATATATCTCCCGCTCCATCCTTACCAAAAAGGTGATTTCCTTCATTGGAGAGAGGATTATATTCTCTGTCCATGAAAGCGGAGATAAACGAAGGATCATCGGTAATGAATTCACAGTCTTCGATATCGGCTCCACCAAGATGAAGCAGTTCGGATTCCAGATGAAGTATGAAGGAGGAAAGATCCTTCTGGACTCTGGAGACGAGCCGCTCTTGGAAGAGAACTGTCACTATGCAGAGAATGCTGATTTCATGACCCATGAAGCCTTCTGCCTCTATGAAGACAGGGATAGGTTCAATCCCTACGAAAAGCACCATAGCACAGCCATGGATGCCGCAAAGAAGGCAGAAACGTTGGGAGTAAGGAACCTTATTCTCTACCACACTGAAGACAAGACCCTTTCCACCCGTAAGGAACGATACACGGCAGAAGCAAAAGCCTATTATTCAGGAAACGTCTATGTGCCGGATGATGGAGAGATAATCGAAATCTAAGACTCCAGCAAGGAGGAGAAGAAGCGGACTGTAGTGTCTACGTACCTTTTTCTGTCCACCATGTATGAAAGCCCATGACCTGCCTCAGGGAAGGTCTCATATTCCACATTGCCCTTGCTCCTTTCATAGATCTCCCGGCTCATATAATCCGGCACGAACCTGTCGTCAAGGCCATGGATAATGAGAATAGGAAGGGAGCTTTTCTCTACAGCTTCCGCTGCGCTTTCGCTCTTTAGTCTGAAGTGGCCGAATAGGAAGGCTGAAAGGGATACCAGAGGCATAAGAAGGGAAGGCTTCAGGCCTTTGTCTACCATAACCTTGGAGATTATTTCATACGGAGAGGAGTATGGGCAGTCTGCAGCTATTCCCTTTATGCCCCTTTCCTCTGCCATGGCGGAAGCCATAAGCACAGTCGCTCCTCCCATGGATATTCCAACGAGGAAGATTGGAGCGCCCTTTTTCCTTTCCCTGGCATAATCCGCCCAGTCCAATGCGTCATACTTCTCCTTGACACCGAAGGTTATGGTGGAGCCTTCGCTTTTTCCGTGGGCCCTCTGGTCTATAAGAAGGACATTCCACCCAAGGGACAGGAAGATGTCACTGCCTCCAGAGAAGTCACGGTATGCGCTTCCCCTATATCCATGGCAGAGAACTGCCACAGGACTGTCCTTCTTCCCTTCATACCATCTTCCGAATAACCTTAGACCGTCGAAGCTGATGATGTGGACCTCCTCAAAGGCTCTGGCTCTAAGCTTATCCACCATTGCCCTGGTCTCTTCTCCATAGACCTTGTACTGGGAATCCTCCGGAACCTCTCCCGGGTCCCCTTCCTTCTTTCTATGGAATATGAAGAGATAGATGAAGAAGGAGGAAATAAGAATAAGGGCGATTACTGAGAACACAAGGATAAGGAAAGGAATCATAGGGCTGTCCTCGCTACAAGAGAGAATTTAATTCCGCTATCAGGATTATAGTGCATCTCACCTCCCATTTCCATTACAGAGCGGCCCAGGACTCCAATCTGAGGTGAAAGGAAAGCTGTAAGGCCCAGTGTATAGCTTTCTCTGAAGCCTCCTCTGTACTCTATGGAATAATCAGCCCTGCCATATAGATCCAGGTGAGACAGGTATAGGGAAAGGAAGCGGAAGCTATTCTGCACTTCCAGGGTCAGTAAATGGGAAAGGAAGCCAAAGCCGAGCTTTGAAATATCTGTCGAAACATAGAAGGTGGAAGGAAGGGACCAGTCCAGAGCCTTGCCATATTCGGACGGGAAAATATGGGGAATATGGATATCACACTCCAGGAAGGGGTATTGATCCGTAAGGGAAAAGAGAAGGGACCAGCCCCTTAAGTGGTATCTTCCCATTTCGCTATGCCTCTTGTCGCTATAGAGCACTTCAAAATAGTTGTGGAGGCTCATTTTTCCATTCCATATCAGGCCCAGGGTATCATTGAAATCCAGGCTCTGCCCCATATGGAAAAGAGGAAGAGTATAGGAAAAAGCCAGGTCAGCTTCAGAAGAGAACACTCCACTGTCCACTCGGCCCAGAAGGGAAAGCGTCAAGGAATTCAGCCTTGTGGAGGCTCCGAAAAGAAAGGAGTCCAGGTCCTCAAGGCCAAGAGAGAAAAGCATATCCATACTCTCTGAGGCATCCATAGTGAACCAGGTGAGACCTAATGAGGAAGAGCCCAGGAATAGACCAGTATTTTCAAATATCGGCATTATGACTCCCTTCTTCATGGTGGAAGAGAAGGAATATGGAGTCGAGAGAGCCATAAGGGTGGTGGAGTCTGGAGCTTCGAGAGGAACGAAAACCCTTCTTTCCACCTTCACTTCCTCCTTTTCTCCCAATTCTTCAAGGGAAACAGCGGAGAGCGAAGCATAATCAAAATGGTCCTGGACCGACCAGAGGGTGTCACCAAGCCTGACAGGATAGTTGATTCCGCCCTCCACAGAAAGGGAATATAGCTCCATTCTCTCTTCACTTATCAGGTATTCCCCATACTTTGGATATAGTGTATCTTCACCCTTTCTCTTCCAGGAGAAGGAGAGCCCCTCGCTGAAGGCGGAAAGGGAAGAGAAGACTATATCCTCTTCGCTCTCAATAAGAGTGACGGTCAAAGAAGGGGAAACATGAGCAATCCGCTCCCTGCCGCCTTGGGAGAGAAGGAAGTAGACAGAGTCACCAAAGGTCACAGCTTCATGGACAACTACGTTGTATCCAAGCTCCACTCTATCCTTTTCATTGCCTTCTCGATCCATAAGCACCAGATAGGAAAGCATGTCTTCTGTCTTCAGGGCAAGGATATGGGAGAGAAGGAAGGCTCCTCCGCTAAAGCCTTCAAATCTATTGATCTCCTTTCCATTTTCATCGATAAGGACCAGGTAGCTTTTCTCTCCATATGAACAAGGAAGAAGGAACTCCCCTTTTTCAGATATGACCAGGTCTGAGGAGGCAGAATAGAATGAAAACACTTTCTCCTCTTCTCCTCCATTGAATCTCACCACAGCTTCCCTGGAAGGAGAAAGACCGTAGACAGTACCAGAGTGGACCACAAGGTCTCTGTATACTCTGCTGTCACTATACTCTTTCCCGACCTCAATTCCTGAGAAGGCTGAAGTGTATTCATCCATAAATGCGTTCCAGTCATTCCAAAGGGTGGAGCCGAATACAGAGGAATACCCATTCTGAGGAAAGGAGAAGAGATTCTTTGACAATTTAAGGTAGAATGAAGACAGGTCCTTCTCTCCATATCTATCCCTTACCCATTTGATGAACGGCCCGCCGTAGGAGTACCACATATTGGCTCCAGGCTTGATGTCTCGGCCTCCGGAAGCATCCAGGTATGAAATATCCTCTCCCTTGGCTGCAGCAAGGTCTGAGTAGAAGAAGGGATCGTTAAGCCTTCCCTCCCCTCCTCTGGATTCCATATATACAGCTATTCCTTCAGAAAGGAAGGACAGCATATGCAGCGAAGAAGGAAAGTTGGCCCAGTCACCAAAGACGGAGACGAGGAAATCTCCCAGCTTTCCCTTGAAGGAATAGGTGAAGGCATGGGTCAACTCATGAAGGAAAGTAAGTGCAATGGGACTTCGTCCATTATCAAGGGATGGGTCAATGGGAGCATTGAACACTACAATCCTATTATATGGAAACTGGGTGAAGTAGGCGTTGAACACCTTTTCTTCTTCATTGATGTATACAGGAAGGAAGAGATCCGGATCTTCGCCGAAGAAGGAGACCAGGAAAGCGTAGCTATTCTCTGCGTTCTCATATATCTCCTGGGCCATATTTCTGGAGTCTTCAGTGAAAATGATCCTGAAATGTTCTGTCTCGATTTCCTTCATTTCTCCAGCCCATAGTGGAGAGAGGATAATGAGGGAGAAAAGGATAACCAAAAATATCTTTCTTCTTTCCATGTTCCAATTATGGACCATGGATGGAGAAGGTGAAAAGATGGAGAGTAGTTACTTTTTCCCCTTCCAGTGCTATTCTCTCTCCATGATATTCGATTCCCATTTCCATTTGCCTTCCATGGCCGCCCGAGGTCTTTCCACCACTCTTCCCTCCTCCTTTCTAGGCCTGGAATGCGGCACAGAAGCTGATGACCTAAGAGAGAGGATCCTCCTAGTCGGAAAGAGGCGGGATGTTTTTCTGAGCGTAGGCGTCGGTCCATGGAGCCTTGATAGGCCAGAGTGGAAGGGAACAGCGGACGCAATATCCACTTTACGACGGAACATAGGACTATATGGCGCAGACGCAATCGGGGAATGCGGTTTCGACAACCATTGGGGCTACGGCACCAAGGAAGAGCAGAAAAGGCTATTTGTGGCCCAGGCAGAGCTGGCAAAGGAGCTGGAAGTGCCTCTTATAATCCACTCCAGGGATAGCGACCAGGAAATACTGGATGTAATATCCCTCCTGGACGAAAGGACCATAATGCACTGCTTCTCCTCTCCTCCTGAGATTGCAGAGAAGCTCCTGGAGAGGGGAGTTTACCTGTCCTTTAGCGGAAACGTTACCTATAAGGCCAATAGGGAAATACAGAAAAGCGCAGAAATCTGCCCCCTGGACAGAATTCTCTATGAAACAGATTCCCCTTACCTGTCACCTGTGCCTATGAGGGGGAGGCCCAATATGCCTGAATACACAGAGCACACTCTCACATTCCTTGCAGCTCTGAGAAATGAGGAAAAGGAGAAAATAAAGGAAAGCGCTGTATCCAACTTCCTTAGGGTCCTAAATCACAGTGAGAGTGTAGTGGAAAGAGAGACTGTCCTTCTTCAGGGCTGAAGGAATTATTTCATCCCACCGGGGCTCAATGGCCATCACCTTATCCAAAGTAAGGGCGGAAGCGGCGGAGACAGTGTCCATGATGACTTTAGCCTTCGTCTTCCTCCAGGCTACGGCTGAAGACTCGGAGTCGAAGACTATGACTCCCCACACCTTATCCAGGGAGGAGAGTATATCCTCTTCGTTCACCACTGAAACACGGCCGTCATAGGAGACAGGAAGGAGAGAAGGATACTCCTTCTCCAGAGAAGAGAAGATCTCCTGGGCCTCCAAATCGTTTCTGTCGTAGAGAAATGCTATGGCCCTACCTTCCGTCTCGCTTAAGGCAGAGCGGTACATGTCGATTTTGTTGAATGTAAGTGAGTAGTCTTCCTTTGATTGGGGGTTCCCCCACTCCAGAGTTACCGCATCGCTCTCAATTCTCTCTGAGATCGGAGAATAGACCACAAGGTCTGGAGAACGGAAGCGTGAAAGAAGGCCTCCATCCTTTCCGACCAAGTAGAAGGGAGTGGTCACAGGATGGGTAAGCCGTCTCCCATATTCCTCCGGCACCTGGGGTTGGACATATATCACAAAGGGCACAAGGAAAAGCCATAGGATAAAGGCCAGAACTATGGCAGACAAAACAGCCAAGGCCACAAGGGATTTCTTTCTCATCCTCTGCATTCTATTCCATGAAAGAATCAGGGGCAATACTGAAATTGTGGTCCCCATCAATTGACCTATCTCACGCAAATAGCTAAATTAGTATCGGTTTCACTATTAGGAGGCTTTTATGACAAGCTACAAAGAACTTGGACTGGTGAACACAAGAGATATGTTCGCCAAGGCAGTAAAGGGTGGATACGCCATCCCAGCTTACAACTTCAACAACATGGAGCAGATGCAGGCTATTGTACAGGCTTGTGTTGCAACAAAGAGCCCTGTTATCCTTCAGGTTTCCAGAGGAGCAAGAGATTATGCAAACATCAATCTCCTCAGAAACATGGCACGCGGTGTAGTAGAGTATGCCCATGAACTTGGCTGCGATATTCCAATCGTACTTCATCTTGACCACGGTGATTCCTTCCAGACATGTAAGGATTGTATCGACAACGGCTTCTCTTCCGTCATGATCGACGGTTCCTCCCTTCCATATGAGGAAAACATTGCTGTAACAAGAAAGGTTGTCGAATATGCTCATCAGTTTGACGTAACAGTTGAAGGTGAGCTTGGTGTTCTCGCTGGTATTGAGGATGAGGTAAGCTCAGCTACCTCCCACTACACAAAGCCAGAAGAAGTTGAAGACTTCGTCTCAAAGACAGGTGTAGACTCTCTTGCAATCAGCGTCGGAACAAGCCATGGCGCATATAAGTTCACTCCCGAGCAGTGCACAAGAAACGCAGAAGGCATCCTGGTTCCACCAGAGCTCAGATTCGATATCCTCAGCGAAATCGAGAAGAGACTTCCTGGCTTCCCAATCGTCCTTCATGGATCCTCTTCCGTTCCTCAGGAATATGTAAAGATGATCAATGAGTTCGGCGGAAAGCTTACAGACAGCGTAGGTATCCCAGAGGAACAGCTGAGAAAGGCTGCAAAGTCTGCTGTCTGCAAGATCAACATCGACTCCGACGGAAGACTTGCCATGACAGGAACAATCAGAAGAATCTTTGCTGAGAAGCCCGGTGAGTTCGACCCAAGAAAGTATCTCGGACCAGCAAGAGATGCCCTGAAGGAAATGTACATGCACAAGAACATCGACGTTCTCGGCTCAGCTGGACACGCTCTCGACTGATTTACAGCCCAGTCTTTCCATGGACTCCTTCGGGGGTCCATTTTTTCTTGCCTTCTCCAGGCAAAAAATCCACATGAAATACACAGTTGCCATGTATCTTATTTGACATCAGATAGTTGTTGGTGATATTCTTTCCGAGTACGTATGTACATATAGATACTTTATCTTATATCAGCATTTTGCCAAAAGGAGTCTAATGGCTACAAAAGATTTGAGGATCAACCGCCAGATCAGAGCAAGGGAAGTTTTTCTGATCGATGAAAACGGCGAACAGAAAGGTGTAATCAACACATATGATGCATACAGGATGGCTGAGGAGGCAGGTCTGGACCTGGTAGAAGTCTCCCCTATGGCAAATCCACCGGTATGTAAGATTCTCGACTTCGGCAAGTACAGATACGAGATGGAGAAGAAGCAGAAGGAAGCCAAGAAGAACCAGGCTGTAACAAAGCTCAAGGAAGTCAGAATGCAGTCCAAGATTGCAGACAACGACGTAAACACCA
>JAEDOD010000006.1 GCA_016302165.1 Sphaerochaetaceae bacterium | reverse complement strand
CCTGAGAATACGACTCAGGAAGCTCCCTGCCTTTAGGCGGGAGAGTTGTCACTGCTACCGATCAGGGAAGTGATATACCTTCCGGAGCTGCGTTCAGCTTCTGGTCCGAAAAGTGCTTCTGCACCAGCTCGATGAAGTACCGCTCACTTTTATGGAGATGATAGTCCCTCTTGAAGGAGATCACCACATGCCAGTTGATTTCAGGAACAGGCATAAGGAATCTCACTCCTTCCGCCTTAATGGCGCAGCTAAGAGGGACGAAGGTTCCTCCCACTCCGTTCTTTGCCATGATTATTGCGCCCATGTGGCTATTGAGGGAGGAGACCACCTTTGGCTTGAAGCCCACCTTTTCGAAGCATTGGTTCTCCAGCTTCCTTATGGTGGTGTCTCCACGTGAAAGGACCATAGGCTTGTCTTTCAGGATTTCAACTCCACAGTGTGGAAATGGAGATCCTGCCTCCTGAAGAGGAATATCCTTGACCCAGGCTTCAGGCAGGGCCATTACCAAGGGCTCAGTCTGCAAGAGGAGACTGCCTTCCATGACGCTGGTGTTGTCTACCATAGGCATGATTGCCATATCAAGGCTTCCGTCCTGAAGGCTTCTGATGAGAGGCTCTGCCGTGTCTTCCTTTATTTTGATGGTCACTCCAGGGTAGACAGCTGTGAATCTGCCGATTATCTGGGAAATCACCATGGAGCCCCAATGAGGAGTAATGCCTACGCTGAAGGATCCGGTCTGACCTTTTGCTATGTCTGCTATCTGATTGTAGAGCTCATTCTTCTCCTCAATCATCCTTTTTGCAGTATCCACATATAGGGTGCCGGCAGGAGTCAGCATCATGCCGTTTCGCTGTCTGTCGAAAAGCTTCACTCCTATCTCCGACTCCAGCTTTGACAGGTACTGGCTTAGTGTAGACTGGGTGATGCACAGAACTTCAGCTGCCCTGGAAATACTCTGGCACTTGGCAATTTCAATGATGTATTCAAGATATCTCAGATCCATAGGGGGCTCCTGAATTTCGTTGTTAACGTGTCATTATTAGAAATTCTAATCCTTGCTTTAAGAATTAACAATTTGTTTTATTTAACTGTATCATGCAAGATTTTTACATCACAAGAAAAGGAGAAATGAATCATGAAGAAGATTCTTGCTATCGCTTTAATCGCTCTTGCTTCCATTACCCTCGCCTTTGCCCAGGGCGGAGCAGAAACATCTACAGGTGCAGCCGCTTACAATGAAACTGGCTTCACAAACGACACTCTCACATTCGTCATCCCAGGTTCCGCAGGTGGTGGAACAGACCTTGCAATCAGAACAATGATCGAAGGTCTCCAGAGAATCTATGGCCTTAAGGTCAATCCTCAGCAGATGAAGAACACACAGGGCCACACAACTGTAAAGAACGCAGCACCAGACGGAAACACAATCATGCTTGCTACAGCTGCCCTCCTTACACAGTATGTTTCTGGAAACAGTGACGTAAACCCACTTGAGGACCTGACACTCATCGCTACTCTCGATGACAACGGCTACTCTGTCCTCGCTGCTCCAGTGAATGCTCCATACAACACATTCGAGGAGTTCGTTGCATATGCAAAGGCTAATCCTGGCATGGTCAACGCAGGTATGCCAGCTGCAGGTTCCAACACATTCCTCTTCGGTAAGCTTGAGAGCGTTCTCGGCATCGAGCTCAACCATGTTGAATGTGCAAGTGAGTCTGACAGACTTACAAACATCGCAGGCGGCTTCATCGATATCGGTGTAGTTGGTCTCGGAAACGCAATCTCCTACGAAGCAGCTGGAAAGCTTAAGGTCATCGGAACAGTTGCAGGTAACGGAATCACAATCGCTGACAGCGGCCGTGAGCTTGGTGACAACTACAAGACTCTCCAGGAACAGGGCTATGATGACTGCTATGTCCTCTGCATGCACTATGTCTATGGACCAAAGGGAATGAATCCAGACCAGGTTGCAAAGCTCAACGCTTCCTTCAAGACAATCATCGAAGACCCAACTGTCAACGAAGGTCTCAGAAAGATTGGTCACATCCCACTCTGGCACGACCTTGAGGAATCCAAGGCTATCCAGATGGAAGAGTACAACACAACCGTCGAGACAGCTAAGTTCCTCGGACTCTACGCTCTCTGATCATAGGAAACTAAGACTATATATGCGGGTAGCCAGTCTACCCGCACTATATACAAAAGACAAATCACAGGAGAATAAATAATGAAAAAGCCTAGAAGAGATGTCATAACAGGCATCGTCGGTCTCTTGGGATGTGCCTTTTTCCTGTTCTATGTCCAGAAGATAAAGATGCCTCCAAAGCTTCTTGAACCAGGTCCAAGGCTCCTTCCATATGTAGCAATAACCATTATCGCATTAAGCTCCATCGCCTTGATCATCCAGGGCATCAAAGACAGGGATAAGAGCGAGAAGCCCTACTTTCCTGCAGGTGGAATCAAGAAGATCACCAAGTCCTTCATCATGCTCTGCATCTATGCATTGGCTCTGAACTATCTTGGCTTCATCATTTCCACTCCATTTGCAACATTCGCATTCATCTACGACCTTAAGGGAGACAGCAAGGTAAAGCCTATTCCATCAGCCATCATTGCAATTGTGGTTACAGCTGCTCTCTATCTTATGTTCGTGTTCGGTTTCCAGGTCCGTCTTCCGGCTGGAAAGCTATTCTAGGAGGTTACTATGGTAGACTATTTGAACGCCATTCTGGTTTGCCTTAACCCGGTGAACCTTATTCTCATCATCGCCATGGTATCCTTGGGTATAGTCTTCGGTGCTATTCCTGGTCTTTCAGCAACCCTCGGTATAGCTCTGCTTCTGCCTATCACCTTCGGTCTTTCCTCCACAACATCCTTCGTGCTGCTTCTGGCAATCTGGATCGGAGGCGTTTCCGGAACCTTCATTTCCGCCGTCCTCATCGGTATTCCAGGCTCCTCTTCAGCCATCGCCACCTGTTTCGACGGTTATCCAATGACCAAGAAGGGCGAGGCAGGAAAGGCACTTGGAATCGGTATGACAGCATCCTTCATCGGATCTGTATTCTCAATCCTCCTGGCCACAGTGCTTTCTCCGATCATTGCAAACCTTGCACTTAAGCTCGGTCCTTGGGAATACTTCTCCCTGTGCTTCTGTGCCATCACCCTCATTGCATCCCTTTCCAAGGGATCCATATTCAAGGGCCTTATGGCAGCAGGCATCGGTCTTCTCATGGGATGTGTAGGTTCAGACCCGATCAACGGCATGTCCCGTTTCACCTTCGGAAACAACAACCTCTACGGTGGAATCTCCACAGTTGCACAGATGCTTGGTATGTTCGCCATGTGCCAGATTATCCGTGACAACGCAAAGGGAAGCACAAAGATGCCTGAGTGTTCTGTAGAGAACATGAAGGGCCTTGGAGTAAGCTTCAAGGATATCTTCTCCAACATCAAGACAATCCTCTTCGCCTTCTTCGTAGGTCTCTGGATCGGCTTCCTTCCTGGTATGGGATCCGGTATCTCCAACATGGTAGCCTACGGATACGCCAAGAGCATCAGCAAGGAACCTGAAACCTTCGGTGAAGGAAACCCTGCAGGTATCTGGGCCAGTGAGACAGCAAACAACGCTTCTCTCGGTGGAGCCTTGATTCCTATGATGGCTCTGGGTATTCCTGGAGACGGAATCACAGCCATGCTCATTGCAGCCCTGACCATCCATGGCCTCCAGGCTGGACCACTCTTTATGGTGGAGCAGAAAGATCTTGCAATGCTCATCTTTGCTTGCGTCCTTGTTTCTGCAATCGTCACCTACATCATCCAGGTCATTACCAAGAGATGGTTCCCGTACATACTTAAGGTACCATATCACTATCTCTACACTGTAATCCTGGTGATCAGCTTCATCGGCGGATACGGAATCAGCAACAACATCTTCGATATCTATGTCATGCTGTTCCTCTGTCTCCTGTCAGTATTCATGAGCATCGCAGGTCTTCCTACTTCCCCACTTGTATTGGCATTCATTCTTGAGCCAAAGCTTGAGGGATACTTCAGAAGAGGAATCAGCTATGCCCATGGCAGCTACTCTGAGTTCTTCACTCGCCCAGTCTCCTGCATTCTCCTCCTCATTGCAGTAGCCTGTGTAGTATGGCCATTCATCTCTGATGCCATCAAG
Organism: Sphaerochaetaceae bacterium; assembly: GCA_016302165.1. Lineage (GTDB taxonomy): Bacteria > Spirochaetota > Spirochaetia > Sphaerochaetales > Sphaerochaetaceae > Ornithospirochaeta. Next base: position 36,416 of record JAEDOD010000006.1, on the reverse strand, counting down.
AAGAGGAAAAATAACAAGGCAGCACAAGGGGTAGTCGGAAATAACGGCTGATTTCTTCCTGTATTGTGATACCAACAGCCCTCCGGGAAAACCGGAGGGCACCTTTATTTATAGACAGGAAAGTATTTCCTTGAGGTTTTCCTTATGGAAGGCGTGGTCTCCTTCAGGAGTATCTAGATACACCTTTTTGCCGTAGATGGCATAGACACGGTCCACGATTTCCATCTGCTCCATTACATTCTCCATGCCTCTCTTTCCTTCCAGATGGTCGCCTTTGGCTGCCTGGACCGCCAGGGGCCTGGGAGCTATGAGGGAAGCGATATCTCCCATGTCGAAGGCGGAGAATACTCCAGGAACGTAGTTGCACTGGCAGTTGGAGTTCAATTCAAGAAGAGAGTCTTCAAAGCCGTAGAAGTATCCGGAGATTATGGTCTTGTCTATCCGCTTGTCTAAAGCAGAGGAGTAGAGGGCCTGCATTCCGCCTCCGCTGAAGCCCAGGGCAATGAGAGAGGAAGAGGATAGATCCTCACGTGATTTGATATAGTCCACAAGGCGCATTGAATCCCAAACCAGGAGTCCCATAAGTGAGAAGCCTAGGCCGATGGCCATGTTAGCCAGTTCCTTGCAGGAGGAGCGGAGGAACTTCTCCTCCTCATCTCCTTCCATCGCCTTCTCCCTTCTTTCTCCGAAGCCTCTAGGGTCCGGGCACACGGCAGTGTATCCAAGACGGGCTGAAAAGAGGCCGTAGTCATATCCATATTTCTCTATCTTCTCCCTTACGGCAGAAGAAGAGTCGTCTCCAGCTACCGATTCCTTACCAGCTCCGTTGTGGCCTGCGTAGCATATTATGGTACCCTTAGGCTCCACTATGGGGTGGAGGATATAGAGAGGCATTGTAACTCCTTCCTCTACATCGATATAGATGTGCTCTCTCCTTATTCCGTCGGCTAGCATCACTGTCTCTCCCTTCCTTTCATTAAAGGAAAGGTCCCCCGCGCCACTTCTGATTTTGTCCAGGCCAAGAAGGGAGGAAAGGAGGGAAGATGCCTTCTCTCTCCATTTTTCGTGGGAGGCGATGGAGTAGGGGCCGAAAAAGCCTTCGCTTCTGTAGCTGTTTTCCATTCTTCTCTTCATTGATTCCAGAGAAGTGTAGTATTTCCCGATATGTGTGGTTCTCTTTTCCATATTCGTCCCTCTTCTGATTATATCCCGTCATCCCTGTCAAGGATAATGGTTTTCCCATCTACTGTTATTGCATGGCAAGGACGAAAACTGTCATTAGTTTTATTGATTAAGGGATTCGTTAATTCCAATTTGCTCCTAGGACCCATCAAGGATAATCTAGTGCTGTAGAATGGTGAAGTTCCATTTGTAGACTACTATTGGAGGAGATGAATATGAAGGTTGGATTCATCGGTTTAGGAATCATGGGAAAGCCCATGAGCAAGAATATCCTTAAGAATGGACATGAAGTTGTAGTATATAACCGCAGCAGAGCTGCAGTTGACGAGCTTGTTGCTTTGGGAGCCAAGGGAGCAGGATCCTCCAAGGAAGTTGCAGAGGAGTGCAGCGTAATCATTACTATGGTTCCAAACTCCCCTCAGGTCAGGGAAGTCTGCCTTGGAAAGAATGGAATCGTTGAAGGTGCCAAGCCAGGCACAGTTGTCATCGACATGAGCTCCATCGACCCAGTTGAAAGCAAGGCCATCGGCAAGGAGCTTGCTGAAAAGGGCATCGAACTTATGGATGCTCCTGTTTCAGGTGGAGAGCCAAAGGCCATCGACGGAACTCTTTCTGTAATGGTAGGTGGAAAGGAAGAGACTTTCCAGAAGTACTATGATCTTCTCAAGACCATGGCTGCCAGCGTAACCTACGTAGGTCCTCTCGGAAGCGGCAACGTTGCAAAGCTTGCAAACCAGGTTATCGTAGCCATCAACATTGCAGCTGTCTCAGAGGCTCTCACATTGGCTGTAAAGAATGGCGCAGACCCAGAGAAGGTATACTCTGCAATCAGAGGCGGACTTGCAGGATCCACCGTCCTGGATGCAAAGGCTCCTATGATGATGGCCCATAACTTCAAGCCAGGCTTCAGGATTGAGCTCCATATCAAGGACCTGAACAATGCCCTTAACGCAGCCCATGCCACATCCACAGCTCTTCCTCTTACAGCAGAAGTCATGGAAATGATGCAGGCTCTTAAGAATGACGGATGCGCAGCAGAGGACCACAGCGCCCTGGTACGCTATTACGAGAAGATATCTGCAGTGTCTGTAGAGAAATAGGATATAGGATAATGGATACAAGTCTAATCAAGGGAGTAGTTGTTCCAATTCTTACTCCAATCGACGAAGAGGAAAGGATCGACGAAGCAAGACTCAGAAGCCAGGTGAACTACGTCATCGAAGGCGGGGTCCTGGGAATTCTCGCTTTTGGAAGCAATGGCGAATTCTACATGGTTGAGGAAGATGAGATGAAGCGTGGTCTGGAGATTATTGTCTCAGAGGCCAGAGGCAGAGTCCCTGTGTACTTCGGAATCGGCGCAATCAATACCAGAAAGTGCATCAGACTGGCCAAGATGGCCGTCGAGAATGGAGCCTATGGCATTTCAGTGCTTCAGCCAATGTTCCTCAAGCCTACTGAAGAGGAGCTCTACCTCCACTTCAAGAGCATAGCTGAGGCTGTGCCTTCCACTCCTATGCTTCTCTACAACAACCCCGGTAGAGTAGGATATTCCATCAGTGCCAATCTTGTGGATAGACTTGCCCATGAGGTTGAGAACATTGTAGGAATGAAGGATACCAGTGGTGACATCACTCTTATGGAGGAGTTCATCAGACGTACCCGTGACTGCGGTTTCAAGGTCTTCGGCGGTAAGGACACTCTTCTCTATGCCGCTCTCTGCCATGGAGCTGTCGGTGGAGTATGTACAGCTGCAAACTTCATGCCTCACCTTATCACTGACGTCTACAATCAGTTCATAAAGGGCGACTACAAGGCTTCTCTTGAGGCGCAGTTCAAGCTGAATCCTGTGCGCCTCAGCATGGATGCAGCATCCTTCCCTGTGGCAGCCAAGGATATGGCAAACCTTATCGGAAGGGATGTGGGAAATCCTTACAGACCAAACCTGCCGACCCCAGAGGGAAAGGCCAGGGATGGAATCGTCAAGGCTATGAAGAATGCAGATCTGATCTGAGGAAAAGTTATGCGTGCAATCAAGATTAACGAAAGAGATAACGTTGCAGTAACCATAGCAGAAGCAAAGAAGGGAGATGTTCTCGAAGGCTTCTCCATTACTCTCCGCTCCGATGTGCCCCAGGGCCATAAGGTTGCCTTGAAGCCCATCGGAAAGGGCGAGGCCTGCGTCCGCTACGGGGTGGTTTTGGGATATCTGACGGAAGATGTGGTTCCTGGAGACTGGATCAACGAGCATATGCTCACTCTTCCTCCTTCCCCTGCCCTTGAGACATTGGTCTACGGCGGAGAAGGTGAGTATCCATCCATCAATCCTGAACGCACCACTTGGATGGGCTACGACAATGGAGATGGAAAGCCTGCAGGAACAAGGAATATCCTTGGTATCACCACCACTGTACAGTGCTGTGCAGGAGTGCTTCGTGCAGCCACAGAAAGGATCAGGAAGGAACTTCTTCCAAAGTATCCAAATGTAGATGACGTATCTGCCCTTATCCATCCATATGGCTGTGGCGTTGCAATTGATGCACCGGATGCTGTAATCCCAATCAGATGTGTAAAGAACCTGGCCCATCATCCTAACTTCGGCGGAGAGATCATGGTGGTCTCCCTTGGATGTGAGAAGCTTAGCGTGGACAGAATCCTTGAGAAGGACGAGATCAATGATGAGAACGTGGTTGTGCTCCAGGAGTGCGACGGATACTCAGGAATGATCGATTCCATTATGGCCATGGCAGACAGGAAGCTGAAGAAGCTTAACGAGAGAAGACGCACAGAGCTTCCTGTATCCAAGCTTTATGTGGGAACTCAGTGCGGAGGCTCCGACGCCTTCAGCGGCATAAGCGCCAATCCAGCCATCGGCTACGCTCTTGGCCTATTGGCAAAGCAGGGAGCAGCCACAATCTTCAGTGAGGTCACCGAGGTAAGGGACGCTGTAGAGATGATAGCTCTACGCTGTCAGGACCAGGAGACAGTTGATAAGCTGAAGAAGGAGATTGGCTGGTACGACGAATACCTTAGAAAGGGTGGAGTGGACAGATCTGCCAACACAACTCCAGGAAACAAGAAGGGTGGTCTTTCCAACATCAAGGAAAAGTCTATGGGAAGCGTTGCAAAGTCTGGCTTCTCTCCAATTGTTGGAGTCTTGGGACCGGCTGAGATGCCTGAGAAGGGGGGAATGCACTTTATGGCTACTCCTGCTTCTGATATTGTCTGCGGACCGACTCAGCTTGCTTCCGGAATCGGCCTTCAGGTTTTCTCCACAGGTCGTGGAACACCCTACAGCCTTAAGGAGATTCCTGTGGTGAAGCTCTGTACAAGGCATGAGATAAAGGAAAGATGGAAGGACATCTTCGATATCGATACCGGAGACATCATCACAGGTAAGGGTACCATCGAGGATGTGGGTCTTGAGCTGTACAATCTGATTCTGGACTGTGCCAGCGGAAAGAAGAGCAGGGCAGAGGAGCTTGGAATCTACAACGATCTCATAATCGACAACCCTGCACCTATAACATAATGGAGAAGGCTGCAGAGCGCAGCCTTTTTCCGTGAAAAAGGAGGATACAATGTGGGAAACATATTTCAGACAGTATAAGGATACTGTGCTTCCTTTCTGGCTGGACAAGCAGAAGTGGAACTACAAGGATGACATCATCATGGTGGGATACGACTATCTTGCCAGAAGCAGTGGAGACAACAGCTGGAGAGAGGCCATATTCTCCTCCGAGCGTTATCTCATGCGTCCAGACGGAAGCGTAATCAATCTTCAGAAGGACAATATCGATAAGATCTCCTTCGGTAAATCCCTGAGAATCCTCAGAGATCTTACAGGAGACGCAAGGCTGGTGAAGGCTGTAGACACTGTCTACTCTCTCCTTTCCACCTATCCCCGTACAAAGGAAGGTAACTTCTGGCATAAGGATATCTATCCTGACCAGGTCTGGCTTGATGGCCTATACATGGGTCAGCCCTTCTATGCAGCAATGATTGAAGAGAAGGGGGAGGACGAGAAGTGGGAGGACTGCATCGGCCAGTTCAAATCTGCCCATAACCTTCTTTGGGATGAAGAGAGAGGGCTATATGTCCACGCCAACGACACTTCCAGAAAGGAGGAGTGGTGCGACAAGGCCACAGGAAAGTCCCGCTGCGTCTGGCTCAGGGCTGAAGGCTGGTATCTTATGGCCCTTGTGGATGTATATGAGATTGCACGACACTGTACTCCTCTTTCCTCCGTCCTGAAGGATATACTTTCTTCGGCTGTGGATCCTCTCCTTAGCTATCTTGACGAAGAAAGCAACATGCTTCTTCAGCTGGTGGACATGAAGAGCGAGAAGGGCAACTATCCTGAGACCAGCGGTTCAGCAATGGTGGCCTATGCCCTTATGAAGGGAGAAAGGCTTGGAATGCTGGAGAAGGGCTACGGAGATAAGGGAGAGAAGATTCTTGAAGGAATCAGAAGGACCTACCTTAAGAATGAGGATGGAACTCTCCACCTCTATGGAATCTGCGCTTCTGCAGGCTTGGGCCCAGGACCGGACAATAGAAGTGACAGAGATGGAACTCCACGCTATTATCTATCTGAGAAGCAGGGAACAGATAACCAGCATGGAGCAGCAGCCTGCATGATGGCTTATTCTGAACTCTTGAGGAGGAGAAAATAGATGATTCAGTTTGGATTGAGACTGCATGACGCAGAAAAGATGAGTCTTCCGGAACTTCTGCCTATTGTAAAGGGAAAGGGCTTCAGCTGTGTCCATCTTGCTCTTTCTAAGGCATTGAAGGAGTATCCATGTACACCGGCTGCCCTGACTCCAGGATATGCCAACTATCTTAGGCATCTCTTTGAGAAGAATGGTCTTGATATTGCTGTCATCGGCAACTATCTGAATCTGGCAAATCCTGATGAGGAATACATGAAGAATGCCAGGGAGAAGTATTATGCCCATATCCGCTTTGCTTCCCTTCTTGGCTGTGGCATGGTAGGCACCGAGACAGGAGCTCCCAACCTTGAGTACAAGTTCTGCCCTGAGTGCAGGACAGAGAAGGCTCTCTCCACCTTCGTAAAGGAACTGAAGGGAGTGGTGAAGTGCGCTGAAAACTACGGCGTCACCCTGGCCATCGAGCCTGTTGCCAGACACATCGTCTGGGGACCGAAGGTGTGCAGAAAGGTTCTGGATGAAGTGGGCTCCTACAATCTCCAGGTGCTTTTCGATCCTGTGAACATGCTGGATCTGGATAACGTGGACCACAGGGACGAAGTTTTCCAGGAAGCCATCGAGCTCCTTGGCCCGGATATCGCCATGGTCCATTTCAAGGATTTCATCAGGGTTGACGAAGGCTATGGCCTGAAGAGCGTCGGCGCAGGAACAGGAGAGATGGATTACACAGCAATCCTTACGTACCTGAAGAAGGAAAAGCCTTTTGTGTACGCAACCCTTGAGAACACTACACCGGAGAATGCAGCCTGGTGTGTGGAGCAGCTCAAGAACCAGTACGACAGAATTGAAGTCTGAGCCAATGAAAAGAGCGTCGGGGATGACCTGACGCTCTTTCTGTCAATAATTGGCAAATAAAAAAATCCCCCCCGATGGACTTGAACCAACGACCAAAAGATTATGAGTCTTCTGCTCTAACCACTGAGCTAGAGGGGGAAAGCTTAGTCAATCTACCACAAATGAAGCTTCGATTTCAACAGGGAAGGAAACATTTGGTGGAGAAAACAATCTTTCACAGTACAGCAAAAGAATGATATATTGAAAAACGGGGGATCGGAGGTCAATAAATTGAAAAGAATAGCTTTGTTGATTCTTATTGCACTTATGGCTTTGACAGGAGTCTCTGCAGGGGACGCATACTTCACGCTGACAGATATCGGGCAGCATCCTGATATCCTTATAGGTTTCTTTCCTTCCTATGTCCAGGCGGGAGTAGGCTTTGAGCTTCCTGAGGCCATTGAAGGAAATACCACAGACCTTCAGCTTCTCCTGGGAGAAGGCTTTCTTCAGCGTCTTCTTTGGGAGGATCCAGTTACAGGAGAAAACAAATTCGATACGGGAAAATGGAATACAGACAGTGCCCTGAGGTATAACTCCTGGACCACAGACCTTTCTCTCCGCCTTCTCCAGGGCTTCCTGAAGAGCCCGGTGGAAGGGAAGGACCTGCTGCTTCTGACCATTGCACCCCGTGTAAGATACGAGAGGTATAGCGGGGCAAATAAATTCGGACCTTTCAACATCAAGGGAAACCTTAATGATGGAGAGGATAAGATATCTTCTGACTATGACGGAGCAATTTACCCTGAGCTGGCAAAGGGCGGAAAAGCCTTCCTTGGCCTGGAGCTTATGGCTTCCCTGAAATTGGATATGATGAAGGATACTCTCCACACCAACGATGGACTATGGTCAAAGATTGAGGTCAAGTATGGACCTAAGGTCCTTAACAGCTACCTTGAAGGCTTTGCAGACTACATTACTGTGTCATTCAACACTGTGGCTTCCAAGACCCTCTACAGTCTTGAGAGAAACGGCAGCTCCATGCTGTCTCTGATCCTTATCGATAGGGTCAACGCCAGCTGGACAGGTGGAGACAGCGTTCCAACCTTCATCCTGGGCCCAGTCTCCCTTGGACGTAAGGTAAGAGGCTTCAATACCTATACCTACAACACAGAGTTTACAGCTGTAAATAATCTGGACCTCCGCATTACCGGCCCGGACGCAGGAGTGGACAGACTTGCACCAAGGTTGATTCTCTTCCTGGACTGCGGCTATGGCTGGGGAAGAATCATCAACACTGAATTCGATCCAGACAACTTCTTCCTTGCCTCCACAGGTGTGCTGATGGAGATGTCCTTCTTCGACTTCATCGACCTTGGCTTTGAAGTGAACTACATCCTTTCCGACGGCACAAAGAAATACACCCAGCCAGAGGGCAGGGTCACTACAAACTTTACCTTCTTCCTTGATTTCTGATTACTTCAGGTAAGGATTTATGGAAGGTCTTTCTTCCTCTATCTCCAGGGATAGGGAAAGGAGGACCTTTCTTTTTGCATCCCTTTCATATTCCACTATGTATGGAAGAGTGAAATGGAAAAGGCCGTCCTCGCTTCTTTCAGCCTCCACCTTGAAGCCACGCCTGATGAGAGTCCTGTAGATGGAGTAGGCGCTGTCGCTGGAAACAGGGGATAGAAGGAAGGAGTACCATCCTGTATCCTCAAGTTTTTCCTCTTCTTTCTCCTTCTCAGCTCCCTTTTTTAGCCTGACTGTAGCTTCAGAGGGGCCTTCACCCCAGATTCCCAGGTCCTTGAGGGCTGATTCCGTAAGGGCAATATCCCGTCCTTCCACAGTTTCAGGAAGGGGAGCCTTTACAGTTACAATCACTGATTCTCCACCCTCTATCGTGATAACGATATCTGACCCTTCTTCGTAGAGATCTGTAAATGCAAGAAGCTCTGAATTGGACCAGTCCCTTTCTGCTCCTTCGAAGCCCACCCAATAGACTTTCTCTGCAGAGAGAGCTGGAATAAGGAGAAATATGGCAATAAGGATGGTCAAAGCTCTTTTCATGGTGCCATTATAAATTGGGAGAGAGGAAAAATCCACCTTGAGGACCCAAGAGTTGAACAAAGGTTTACACTCTGACATAATTCTATCGTTATGAGCGAAAACAATAATCAGAGTGCCCACTGGGCGGATATAATGGCGGATAAGATCATCCGCGAGAAGGGAGAGAAGGATCTGTATACCTGCGCCAGCGGTATCACTCCTTCCGGAACAGTTCACATCGGTAACTTCAGGGAGATCATCACTGTAGCCCTGGTGGTGAGATGTCTGAGGGAGAGAGGCAAGAATGTAAGGTTCATCTATTCCTGGGACGACTATGATGTATTCAGGAAGGTTCCTAAGAATATGCCTGACAAGGAAAGGCTTGAGACCTATCTCAGAAAGCCTATCACTCTTGTTCCTGATACAAAGAACAGGGCAGAGAACTATGCCCGTGGCAACGAAGTGGATGTGGAGAAGATTCTTCCAACCGTTGGTGTATATCCAGAGTATCTCTATCAGGCTGAAAGATATAGAAGCGGAAAGTATGCTTCTGACATCAGAAAGGCACTGGAAAACAGGGAGGAGATCAGAAAGGCCCTTAACGAATACCGCACAGAGCCTCTTCCTGAATCCTGGTGGCCTGTAGCTGTGTTCTCATCCTTCACTGACCGTGACAACACCACTGTGCTGGACTGGGACGGAGAGTGGTCCATTACATATAGGGATGACGAATTGGGCAAGGAAGAGACCATCGACATCAGGAATACTCCCAACACTAAGCTTCCTTGGAGAGTTGACTGGCCTATGAGATGGGTCAAGGAAGGCGTAGACTTCGAGCCAGGTGGAAAGGACCATCTTACAGAAGGTGGAAGCTACGATACAGCAAAGAACGTGGTAAAGGTCTTCGGTGGAGAAGCTCCTGTAACCATGAGATATGACTTTGTACGCCTCAAGGGCATGGGTGGAAAGATCTCCTCATCCGGTGGAGAGGTTGCAGACCTTTATGATGTACTTGCCATCTATCCTCCAGAGATTGTCAGATATCTCTTTGTCGGAACAAAGCCTCAGAGCGAATTCGCAATCTCCTTCGACCTGGATGTATTGAAGATCTATGAAGATTACGATAACTGCGAAAGGATCTACTTCGGCCTTCTTCCTGTAAAGGAACAGAGAAGGGAGAAGGAAAAGAGAATCTACGAGCTCAGCCAGGTTGACGGCGCCTCCATTCCTAAGGAGGCTGGCTACCAGATTCCATTCCGCCATCTCTGCAACTACGTCCAGATCTATGGTGGAGATACAGAGAAGGTGCTGGCTAAGCTCAGCGATGCCACAGAAAGCCAGAAGGAGAGACTTAGGGTCAGGATTGAGTGCGCAAAGAACTGGCTCAGGGACTACGCTCCAGAGGAGTTCAAGTTCTCCCTTTCCTCAGAGACCGATGGACTCTATGAGCCTACAGAAACGGAAAGGGCTGCAATCAGGGAGTTTGCCACCTTTGTAGAGGAGCATCTGGACAACATGGACGAGAAGGGATTCTCCTCCTACATCTACCAGACAGCTTCAGACAATGGCATGGAGAACTCTGACTTCTTCCGTCTCATCTATACTGTCCTAATCAGAAAAGAGAAGGGACCAAAGCTGGCAGGCTTTTTGAAGGCCTGTGGAAGCGAAAACGTGCTTCCTATACTCAAGAGGTATTGATAGGTAGGGGAGGAGATTCCTCCCCTCAATTTCTGTTAATGATGGAAAAAAACATATTAGACAAGAGACCTAGATTCCATTTCACTCCATTCCAGACCATCGTCTTCGGATTCATGGCTGTGATTATCTTGGGAACCATTCTTCTTTCCCTTCCATTTTCCACTAGAGCCGGGGAACATACATCCTTTCTTGATGCCCTCTTTACAAGTACTTCCGCCACCTGTGTAACAGGTCTGGTGGTCCATGATACAGCCACCCATTGGACACTTTTCGGGGAGATAGTGATCCTGATCCTTATCCAGATCGGTGGCTTGGGAGTGGTGTCCATTGCAGGATTCCTTGCAATCCTTTCCGGAAGAAGAATAGGTCTCTTTGCCAGAAATACCATGCAGGAGGCCATATCTGCCCATAAGATGGGAGGGGTGGTAAGGCTAATAAAGTTCATCCTCACTTCCTCATTCCTGGTGGAGGGAATTGGAGCGGTGCTTCTTGCTCCCACCTTCATAAAGGATTTCGGCTGGGCCAAAGGGCTTTGGTACGCAGTGTTCCACTCGATTTCAGCCTTCTGCAATGCAGGCTTCGACCTTATGGGAATCCGTGGTGAATTCTCATCCCTCACCACCTACGCCTCCAATGTGGCTGTGAATCTTGTAATAATGGCCCTTATAGTGGTGGGAGGAATCGGCTTCCTGACCTGGGATGATATCAGGACCAATGGAATACACTTCAGAAAATACAGGGTCCAGTCCAAGATCATCTTCTCGGTCACAGCAATCCTGATTTTCTTTCCCTTCCTTTTCTTCTTCTTCCATGAGTTCAGCGCCCTGAAAACTGGAGACAGGATTCTTTTCTCCCTTTTCCAGAGCATCACTCCAAGGACCGCAGGCTTCAATACAGCCGATTACTCCTCCCTGTCCCAGTCCGGACAGGCCATGAGCGTCTTTCTGATGCTTATCGGTGGATCTCCAGGATCCACAGCAGGAGGTATGAAGACCACCACAATTGCTGTGCTGGTGCTTTCCTCCATTGCTGTCTTCCGTAGGAAGGAGGACACAGAGTGCTTCGGAAGAAGAGTCATGGACGAGAACGTTCGGGCTGCAGGGGCCATCTTCTTCCTTTACCTCTTCCTTTCCCTTGGTGCTGCCCTTGCCTTAAGCGCCATTGAGGAGATTCCTTTTCTTACTTCTCTCTTTGAGACAACCTCTGCCTTGGCCACAGTAGGGCTTTCCCTGTCCCTTACTCCAACCTTGAGTGTGGCCAGCAGGATAATAATTATCGTTTTGATGTTTATGGGTCGAGTCGGAGGCCTTACACTTATATACGCTACTGTGGCAAGAAGACTGGGAATGGCCAAGCTTCCTCAGGAACGGGTGACAGTAGGATAGGAGAATAAGATGAAAAGTGTACTATTGATCGGATTAGGAAGATTCGGAAGACATATAGCAATGAAGCTCTCTGAGCTTAAGCACCAGACCATGGCCATCGATATTGATGAAGAGAAGGTCAATGCTGTGCTTCCCTATGTGACCAGTGCACAGATTGGAGACTGTACCAATCCAGATTTCATCTCCACCCTTGGCATCAGGGACTTCGATGTGTGCATAGTAGCCATTGGAGATGATTTCCAGAGCTCCCTTGAGGTCACATCCCTGTTGAAGGAGAATGGAGCCAGGAAGGTGGTCTCCAGAGCCAGCCGCGATATCCAGGAGAAGTTCCTTCTCCGTAACGGTGCAGATGAGGTGGTGTATCCAGAGAAGCAGCTGGCTTCCTGGCTTGCTATCCGCTTCACTTCAGACCATATCCTGGACTACATCGAGCTTGACGGAATCCATGGAATCTTCGAAGTGTCTACTCCAAAGGAATGGATCGGCAAGACAGTGCAGCAGGTGGATGTAAGAAGGAAATACAACCTGAACATCATGGGCTTCAAGAATGAAGGCGGAAACATGAACCTTACGGTTTCTCCTGATATGGTCCTCACTTCCTCCATGACCATCATGGTCCTGGGCTCCATTGAGAACATCCATAAGTGCTTCAAGATCTAGCGTAATCCCTTACTTTCTTCTGTCGTTCCGGAATACCTTATCCAGCACAATGGAGTTCTGTCTCCATTTCTCTGCTGTCTTCACCTGGAGGTCCAGTCTTACTGTGGCCCCAGGGAAGATTTGTCTTATCTCCTTTCTGGCCTCAGTACCTATACGCTTGATGTTCGCTCCCCCTCTTCCTACGATGAAGCCCTTCTGACCATCACGCTCCACATTGATGAAGGCCCTGATCCAGACAGTGTTGGTGTCTTCATTCCACTCCAAATCCGCCACGTCCACATATATAACGTGGGGAAGTTCATCGGTAAGGGAGGATATGGTCTTCTCCCTGATTATTTCGCTTATCCTGAACTCCAGGTCCTGGTCAGTGTATTGGCTTTCGTCATAGAGAAGCTCTCCTTCCCCTGCAAGACGGAAAAGCTCAATCAGCACTTCATCCACTCCCTGGTCCTCCTTGGCAGACAGGAAAAGCACAGGAGAAGAGGGAAGAGCGGCCTTGACGCTTTCTTCAGCTTCCTTCTTGTCTTCCTCTGAAAGGATGTCCAGCTTATTGATGGCAACAACTGTAGGGACCTTGGAAAGGCTTATCATCCTGGCTATGGCCTCCTCTTCCTTTCCTTTACGTCTCTTTCCATCCACCAGATACAATATCAGGTCGCTGTCCTTAAGGGCTGAGACAGTAACGTCCTGCATCCTCCTGTTTATTTCTTTGTCTGAAAGGTGATATCCGGGGGTGTCGGTAAAGACCAGCTGACCTCTAGTATCTGTATATATTCCCCTGATCTTATTTCGTGTGGTCTGGGGAGTAGGAGAGGTGATGGATACTTTCATGCCACAAATTGTGTTGACCAATGTGGACTTTCCGCTGCTGGGTCTTCCGATTACTGATACAGTTGCGCTTTTCATATTTCTGATTATATGAGAAATGTAGCTTTCTCTCCATTTCCCAAAGTCAACATTTAGACTATATTTTCTATATGGAAGAAGAAAAGAAGAACAAGACACAGGACGTGGGTCTTTCTGAAAAGCTTATGAAGACCAGAAGCGTCATGATCAGCGGAGAAATCAATAAGGATGCGGCAGATGATTTTGCCCAGAGGATGCTGGTGCTGGATAGCCTAAGCCAGGATCCAATCTATGTATATATCAACTCTCCAGGAGGAGACGTGGACTCTGGTTTCGCTATCTATGACATGATCAGATACGTAGAGTCTCCGGTGACAGTGGTGGGCATGGGTCTGGTAGCTTCAGCTGCAGCCCTGATCTATCTCTCTGTACCGTCAGAGAGACGCCTTGCGCTGCCTAACTCCACATACCTTATCCATCAGCCCCTTTCCCAGCTTAAGGGTACCGCCATTGAAATCGATATCTATGCAAGGAAGCTGGAAGAGCTGAGAAAGAAGCTGGACAGCGTCATCGCTGAGGCCACAGGCAAGGACAGCGATGAAGTCAGGAATGACACTGAAAGGGACCACTGGCTTTCAGCAGAGGAAGCCAAGGCCTATGGCCTGGTTGGAAGAATCGTAGAGAATAGAAGCGAAATCTGACACAGATCAAAGATTGTCGGCCGCCAGGGATAGAACCTTGACGGCTATTTTTTTGTCAGGATCTCTGGGAATCAGGTCATTTTCGTCAATTTCTGCGTTATATAGATATGAGACGATTTCTGCTTCTCCTTCTTGTCATCATGTTTCTATGCTCCTGCTCTCCTGAGAGTGAGCCAGGATTCTTTGCCATTGCTACCTGGAATATGGCTGAGTTCTTTGATGGCAGGGATGACGGGACGGAGTTTCCTGAGTGGAGTGGCAAAAGCGGGTGGAACCAGGATAAGTTCAATGAACGCATAGAAAAAAGCGTAATGTACATACTGTCGAACCTGGCAGATGCAGACCTTCTGGTCCTGGAGGAGATAGAAAGCGAGGAAGTTCTTGTGTCCATGCTGGAGAAGGGGCTGAAGAAGAGTGGTTACCTCTATTATGGGCTGGCGCAGACAGAAAGCGGAATGCTTTCGGTAGCTTTCCTGTCGAGAGTGAAGCCTAAGGAGGTGGCCCTGTACTCTGTGCCTTCTTCCAGGCCTATGCTGTCTTTGAAGATGAATGTAAATGGAGAAGATATCCATATAGTGGCTGTCCACCTTCGAAGCAGGCTGGAGGAGAAGAATGACGGAATAAGACGGGAGGAGCTGGAACTGATAGCTTCCATTGCAGAGCGTGACGATCTTCCCTTGGTGGTGCTGGGAGACTTCAACTCTGACCCCACAATCCACACCTCTGAAATGGCGGGAGACAGGTGGGGGAATAATGGGGACGCCATTATTCTTCTTACAGGAGACGGAAGAATGGCTGAGGATGGAGTCCTCTACTCTCCATATCTGGACTACGCCTCGCCTTTGGAGGGAGGAACCTACTTCTATGAAGGAAGATGGGAGAAACTGGACAATGTGCTTCTCTCATCCCATTTCTTTGACGGTGAGTCCATTGAGTTCAGGGAGACAAGGATCGTCAAGGGCAGCGGAAGCGCAGACTACTCCGGTAAACCTATAAAATACAGCCCTGGTAGCGGCAGTGGAATGTCTGACCATTTTGCACTTCTATCCTACTTTTCTGTATAATCAGACAATGGACGAAAACATCAGGGAAATACTATTAGGCGGACAGAGCTTTTCCTGGAAGGAAGAGGCTGACGGGTCCTTTACAGCTGTACTCAACGAAAGGGTATATAGAATACGTGATATCCATGACGCAGAAAGCGATGAATATCTTAGATCTTACTTTGACCTTGACTACGACTACGACAAGGCCAGGGATGAGATAAGGGCAAAGGACCAGATACTCAGGGAGGCTGTAGACAAGGTTGGCAAGCTCAGGATCCTGAAGCAGGACCACTGGATCACCACCATTTCCTTCATCCTCTCCCAGAACAACAACATAAAGAGAATCACAGGCCTATACAGAAAGCTCTGTGAAAACTATGGACATGAAGTGGAGAAGGGATATTTCTCCTTCCCCACTCCAGAGGAGCTTTCCAGGGCCACAGAAGAGGACCTGAGAGCCTTGGGAGTAGGCTTCAGGGCGCCCTTCATTATGGATGCTGTAAGAAATCACCATATCCTTGATGAAATCGACAGCCTGGATTTTGATGACGCCTTATCTAGGCTTGAGACCATAAAGGGCATAGGACCAAAGGTGGCCTCCTGTATCCTGATCTTCTCCTATGCCCGTCGTGAAGGCTTCCCCATGGATACCTGGATGAAGCAGTGCATGGCAAAATACTACAGCGGAAAAGACAAGTCATATTTCCATCCATATGAAGCCCTTAGTCAGCAGTACCTCTTCTCCTTCATGAGAAGCTGAAGAGGCACATATTATGTTTATCTGGCGGCCCTGATTAGAGTTAGATAGGTTGAGTCGGTTTTATCGAAGACAGCCAGAGTCTCTCCTGAA
The DNA here is from genome assembly GCA_016302165.1 of Sphaerochaetaceae bacterium. GTDB lineage: Bacteria > Spirochaetota > Spirochaetia > Sphaerochaetales > Sphaerochaetaceae > Ornithospirochaeta. Next base: position 20,495 of record JAEDOD010000006.1, on the reverse strand, counting down.
AGGGAGATTTCAAGGCAGTCTGCGTTTCTGCTTCCGTAGTCGATCCAGCTTCCCTTCTCCAATACAAAGCCACCCTTGCTGCTGTCCATGACGCTTCTCATGGTGTAGAGCCTGTGACTTTCGTTGTCCAGGGCATAGCAGAATTCCGTATCCGGACTCATCTTCAGGTCTCCGATATTGCTGCCGTCAAGACTCTCCTTGTGGTAGATGGAGTATTCCTCCATGGCAGCTACAGTGTCCTTGAAGTAGTAGATTCCATCCTTTGCAAAGACAAAGGCATAGGACGCGTCCTTAGTAAGGAAGCCGCAGGATTTGGCTCCATTGAACTCTGCCTTGCACTTTCCGGCATTGTAGTAGGACATGTAGTCGTCATAGCTGGTCCACATCATATATTCCCGTATGGAGTAGTTGCCTTCAGCGTTTCGGGTGAACTTGTAGAGCATGGACCTTTCTCCGGAGGCTATGACAGTATATCCATTGCCCCTTATGGAGGAAGAACATCTGAAGCCGCTTCTTCCCCAGGAGAAATATGGGTCCCGTGGGAACCAGTCGTCCCGATAGACCATCTTTCCCTTGGTAGAGTAAGGGTTGAACAGCACTATTCCCATTCTGCTTCTGTCGTTATTCTCCATAGTGGCGATAAAGAGTCCGTCAGACGCTACGATATTGACGAACTTGTCTGCTTTCAGTTCTCCTCCGCTCTTATCGAAATCTTTAGCTTCATCTGTCTTCGACATCTCATCCTCTGATGCGATCACCTTTACAGCCTTACAGGAATAATCCTTGTTTACCAGGAAGATTACAGGCCAGTAGCCTTCGTCTTCATCGCCACAGGTAGCGAAATCCACCACCTTTCCGTCCAGACCCAGGGCATCGAAGGAGAACTCCTTGACCATTTCAGGTCTTGCACCCTCTGTAGACACCAGCTGTACAGTCCTGTATTGGTTACTTACGATGACGAGTGTTTCGTCTGGAAGGAAGTGTGCCACCACTCCAGCTCCCAGCTTCCACTTCTCTCCATTCTCAAGAGTATATTTCTGGTATGGATCTCCCTGGTTGGTGGAGACTGCAGCCTGGAATATTACATGGGTGGAGCCCAATGAGCCCTTACTTGAAGTCTGGCATGTGACGTCAATTCTATGGATTCCGCTCTTCACTCCGTTCTGGAATGTGAATTCATTGCCTCTGCCCACCTCCTCTCCATCCAGATACCAGGTGGTGTCTAGATCGTTGAGAGATAAGGGCGAGGATGAGGGAAGGGAAACGTTGAGGGTAAAGGGGGCATTCTCTTCCATCAGTGACTCAATTCCATTGATCATCACTTCCACAGGAATTGATGTATCATTTGATATCTCTAATCTTGTGTCTCCTGTACTGTCCTTTGTAGAGGAGGGAAATACAATCTCACCCTTGGTCTCCTCTTTGTTGGAAATACGTATGGCCTCAGTGGCTCCAGATAAGATATTTCCTTTACTGTCAAGGAGTTTAGCACTAAATGAGTAGGACCCTGTATCCAGGTTGTCTTTAGTCACAATGCTTTTTCCTCCTGTAGGCTTGGAAGGTGTGACAGCAATCTCTGTTCCGTCCTGGGCCTTCAGGGATACGCTTACAGCCTCTGCATCCGGAAAACTCTCGGTATCCCATACCATGGCCAAAGTGAAGGAGCCCTTTCCTATAAGCTGGTCAAGCTTCACTGTCACGCTGTTCTTTCCTGCTGTCAGATCAAGGTCCTTCTCTCCCTGACACACATCGACCCTTTCCTTGTTGAAGCCAAAGACCTTTATTTTCCATCGTCCTACGGTCAATCCATCAAGATTGATGTAGGAGTAGTAGGTGTATCTTGGCTCTGCTTCCTTGGAGTCGGGGCCAGTAAGGATGATTCTGTATCCATAGACCTCCATATTCTCCTTTTCCGGTGTCACAGTTCTGATCTTCCTGTCCATTTCAATTCTCAGCGTTGCACTTTCAGGGGCATCGCTGCAGGAAGAGAAGGCCACGATGGCCAATATGCACAGAATTCCTGCAATAATCTTTCTCATATTATCCTCCAAAAAGATGTCTCATAGAGTAAGAACGCAGAAATTGCAGAAAATGACCTGATTCTTTGACTTATTGTCTGAAAAAAATACATTTGCTATCTTTATGGAGGGAGAAAACTCATGAAAGACCCGTTATTGCTGCTTCTTCTTGTCCTGGTGGGACTATTTCTGTATTTCATTACAGTAAAAGGTGTCATATACCCGGTAATGCTCTTTGCCATGATTGTGGTCACAGCACTCTGGTATTTCCTGAACCATTACATAAGCCAAAAGATGGTGAAGAAGGCAAGGGGGGAGGAGTCCTTCTTCTTCCAGAAGGCCCAGATGGTCTCTCCGGATGGCACAGAGCTTATCTCTGGCGCTCTCGTTATAACTGAAAGCGAAGTCGTGTTCTGCTCCCGTAAGGGATATATGGGAGGCATAAAGGTTATATGGTCTGCCTTCACTTCATCCCTTTCCTCCTATTCTATAGAATCCATTACAGAGAAGAAGATGGGGGTCTCCTTCGCTCTCAAGGGAGAGAAGAAGGATATCAAGTTCGTCGCTCCCAAGATCAAGGAAAGGGAAGAAGAACTGAGAAAAGCCCTTGGTTGGGAGTAAAAAAACGAAAAAAGTGTGAAAAGTGTCCGGTTTTGCCCCTTTTCGACCTTTCAATTCACCCCGATTATTGAGTCATGAGAAAAATCGTGGCTCTATTTTTTGTTTTCCTATCTCTTTCTTCCCTTTATGCTTCCGTCTCCCTTTCAGTGGACCTGGCAAGCCTTGACTTTCTTTGGAAGGAAGACTTGAGAATAGATGCTGAATGCTCCTTTGATTATGATAATATCAGAATAACAATCCCAATTAGGTATGGTTTAAGTGAAGATAAATATCTAAATCTCCTGGAATCTGGAATTCTGGTGGGAGTGTTCCCTTTTGAAAATCTTGGCCTTATGGTGGAGGCCTCCCTTTTCAAGTTGGGTTATTTCTGGGGGCTGGCATCTCCCACGGATAGGTTGGTGCTGTTAAGTGAAGGAAGCATCGGATGGAATGGAAACATAGGTATGCTCCACATCTGCCCCCGTCTTACCTTCCGCTCCCTACTATCCATATCAGGGGAAGGGGCGGAAGCCATGAAGCGAATCAGTCAGTTCGATGGAGTGAGGCTCTCGCTGGCAATGGGAGTAAATCTCGGAGAAATAAATAATTAGACTTCAAAAAAATAAGAATATATAAGGAGGACTCCCTAGGGGGAGAGATTCGCTATGAAGAAAAAAAGAGTTTTTCTTGAAAAGTTGACGGCATCGGTTCTGATTCTGAGCATGCTGGCATCCTGTACTCCAAGCCTTTCCGGCCCATCGGAGGATAGGAGAGAGAAGATGGTGTCTCAAGGAGCCAGAGTGATCGATGAAGAGTATGACTTTGTCAGAGGAGTACTTATCGAGACAGAGGAGTTCAGCGAGGAGGATTTCGCTTCCTATGGAATTCTTGACGGAGAGACAGTGGTCAGAGGCCTTTTGGAGGGTGGTGACGAGGATCTTCTTTCCTTCCTCTGTGCAACCAGCGATGGAGGTGTGGATGGAGTGCTGTCTACCGCAAAGTCCCTGCTTCCAGAGAAGGAGTATGGGGAACTGGAGAAGAAGGCCAAGGAAATCGAAGAAAGGGCAGGAGAGTGGGGAGACAGAGTTTCCAGAAGCCTTGCTCCAGCCCAGAAGGATGAATTCTACAAGGACCTGAAGTCTATGGTGGTGAAGACAGTAGTGCTTCTTACAGCATCCATAGTATACGCAATGATTCCGAAAGTAATGTTCTGGGGAAAGGTCAGTGCAGCTGCAGCTGTGTCTGTTGCAGCAGGGGTGGTGGCTTCAGGCTTTGTGTCTATGGTGGAGTGGAGCGACGAAGACCTGAAGAACACAGATAAGGATTTCTCGGCGTGGCTTGAGGAGATTACCGTTGAGCCATTTACAGACTGGGCTCTTGCCCAGGGAGTGCTGAATGCCCAGATGGCAGCCACCAACAATCCGGTCACCAGCGCCCTGGTATTGGGTGTCTTCGCCCTCTATCACATAGGAGAGGATGCCAAGACACTTATGAAGAAATACAACTGGGAAGTATAGTCCAGGCTCCTCCGATTCGGGGGAGCTTATCCTTCCTTTTCTATTTGTCTCATCTGTCGTAATATATTCCTGGAGGATCATAATGATCAGATTCAATGATAGCGTAAGAGATAGATTCATCAGGTATACCACATATGACACAATGTCTGACGGAGAGCTTTGCGGAAAGAAAAGGCCCACAACTCCAGGTCAGGAGGAGCTTCTGTTACAGCTGAAGAAGGAGCTGGAGGAGCTTGGACTGGAGACCTACTACGGAGAGGAGAAGGTGGTCCAGGGAAAGCTTAAGGGAAACACGAAAGGCACTACAATTGGCTTCATGGCCCATGTGGATACAGCAGATGACTGCAATGGAAACGGAGTGAAGGCCCAGGTCTGGAAGAACTATGACGGAGGCAGGATTACCCTAAAGGATGGAGTTACAATAGATCCTGAAACAGACAGGGACCTGGCTCTCTACAGAGGGGGTGAAGTCATAACCAGTGACGGTACTTCCCTTCTTGGTTCAGACGATAAGGCTGGCGTTGCAATAATCATGGAGACCATAAAGTATCTGGTTGAGCACCCTGAGGTGAAGAGGCCGGATCTGGAAGTCTATTTCACCCCAGACGAGGAGACCGGAAGCGGTATGGACAGCTTCCCATATTCCAGGCTTGAAAGCGCTGTCTGCTACACTGTGGACGGTGAAAGGGAAGGGGAAGTTGAGATTGAATGCTTCAACGCTGCAACAGTCGAAGTGAATGTAAAGGGAGTATCCATCCATCTTGGATCCGCAAGAGGAATCATGGTGAATGCCGTTACAGTGGCCAGCCACATTGTTACAGCCCTGCCTCAGGCTGAAAGTCCTGAAGCGACCGATGGCAGATATGGATATTACTGTCCTCTGATGCTCCAGGGTACAGGAACTGAAGCCCGTCTCCAGATATTCATCCGTGACTTCGATATGGATAGGTTCGAAAGGAGAATCGAGGCTGTAAAGAAGATCGTTGGTGCTGTAGAGGCTCTCTATGGAGGAGAAGCCAAGGCTGAAGTCTCCGTCTCCTACCACAACATGGCGGAAGCCAACAAGAAGAATCCGGGAGCCACAGAAGCTGTCTATGTGGCATCAAGAAAGCTTGGCCTTAGCATTTCCGAGGCCATAATCCGTGGCGGCACAGATGGAGCAAGACTTGCAGAGACAGGAGTGGCATGCCCAAATCTCTATACAGGCGGCCATAATCTTCATTCCCTGAAGGAATGGATTGGTGTGGATGCAATGAATCACAGCATCAATCTCTGTCTTGGCATCGTAGACTACTGGAGCGAAAGATAATAGAGATGAAGCGTATTCTTCTTCCTTTCCTTCTTCTTGTTTTGATTTCACCCATTTTTGGAGAAGTGGTGCTGGATGAGTCTGTGCCTCCAGAATATCGTTTGTCTCTGAAGAAGGTCATAGGTGAAATGACGGAAGGAAGGAGGGAGATGGATATCTTTCTTGGTGATTTCTCAGAAGAGGACGGAATGGCCACCTTTACGCTGAAGGTGGGTGAAAAGGAGAAGAAGGCCTATCTTCCACTGGGCATGATGGCCGAAGAAGTGGGAAATATGCTTCTTTACGAGCGTGAACTCTATTCTGAGGCTCCCGTTCTCGACTATATCTATGCCAATGAATTCTCTACAATATCTCAGGAAAGCTTTAGTAAGGGAGACTACCTTATAGCTTTGGACGAAAATGGGAAGAAGAGAGGCTCCTTTGTGGTTTCCCAGGAAAACCCGGAGGCCCTGGAGCTGGAAGCCATTAATCTTTCTTCTCCTCTTCCAGGCATAGCCCTCAGGAAGAAAAAGGGCATAGAGGTATCCATTGCTGCTTCCTTGCTGCTTCCTTTCTCCCTATCCGTTCTGGAAGCCAAGGTGGCTTTCTTCACTTCTGTCTATCCCCTTATTCCTGTAATTTCTGCAGGCATCAATAGGGATTATGGTATCTCTCCTTACTTTGGGGTAGGAGGAAAACTACTGTTTCCCCTTTCTTCACTTTGGTCCGACCTTCCTGTCATAAGGAATATTGCTGTGGAAGGTGAAGTGGACCTTATGGTTTCTCCTGGAAGAGAGGGAAGCCTTGGGGGAAGATGGTCAATCGGAGCCAGATATTCATTCCATCCATCCCTATTCCTTTCCTTGTCCTACGGCCAAGGTTCAGGCTCCTTGACCAGGGTGGCTCTGGCCTTTGGAGGTGTAATATGAGAAGGTGGTCTTTTCTTTTCCTTGTTGTCCTGCTTCTGTTCTCCTCCTGTACCACAATATCTCTGGAAAGTCGTCCATACTGGATAGATTCCACTCCTGAGATTCCTGGTCTGGAGGTGTTTGTAGCAAAGGGAGAGGGATCTACAGAGACGGACGCAAAGACCAATGCAATAAGCGCCGCCCTTTCCCAGATGGGCGAGGCCATAGGATATGACCTTGAGACAATGTATTTCAGAGAGCTTTTCTCAACCCAGGAAATATTGGATCTGGGAGCAAGGATTGCCGACGAATACAAGTGGGAGATCGATGGAAACTGGACCTATTATATTGCTGTGACAGCAGATGAAGAGATATTTGCTGCAGCCAGGACACCCGAAAGCATTGAATACAGAAAGAATCTTGATTCCATCACCTCTCTCCTGGATGGATCTTTGGAAGCCTATAAGGAGAATAGGGACATTGAAGGAGTAGAGAAGCTTCTGGAGGCCCTGGTCCTTTCCTTGGAGGGGAACATATCATCAGAAGTCCTTGATCCTGACCTTATCCTTGAAAAGGCCCTTACATATCTGGGCCAGATCCAGATAGAGAGCGCAAAGAAGGGAAGAAATGACGATGAGGATTCATTTGTATTCAGAGTGGTCAGGAAAAAGGGATTGATGTACCCAGTGGTGGAGGAGGCTACAGTGGAATGCTCCTATTGGGCATTGACTGTGGAAGGGGAGATCAAACAATTCTCCCATCCTGCCAAAACAGACTCCAAGGGACGCTTCAGCTTCAATAGGACCAACCCATACATCCTTAGGACAGGAGAGCTGAAGTTAAGTGTAAGGATAGATGAGGATCTGATGGCCCGTCTTTCAAGAGTTGCCCCTTCCTATATGGTGGAAAAGATCGAGGAGGCTGTGGAGAAGGGAAGCATGGTCTATTCCTACTCCTACGCTCCACTCCAGGATCTGGACTCCATAGCCTTCGCCTTTGCAGAGTATGGATATGACGGAACGCTTTTAAAGGAGGAAGGCCATCTCTCTTCAACCTTACAGAGGATCTTCTCCATTGAAGGCATGGACAATGTAAACCTTTTCTATGCAGATGGAGAGGATGAAAACGAGAACCTGGAATCCCTTCTCTCCCTATATGACCGTTTCAGCCAGATCTACATCATCAGAATGGGAGTGGTAGGAAGAAACAGGATTGACGACACAATATACGCCAGGGCGGAAGGAAAGATCATAAGGGTGGATACTGCAACTGGAGAGAAGACATACACTGAAAACTTCCACTACACAGGGTCCGGCCTTTCTTTCCAGGAGGCAGACTCCATGGCCCTTTCTGTGCTTTCCAGCGTTATCTCCGCCTATCTTCTTGGAGAGTTCTGATCACCTTTTCCGGATCGTTGGTGATTATGATCGGCACGTTCAAGGCCACCATTCTCCTGACTTCTTCAGAGCTGTCTACTGTCCAAGGGCAAAGGGGCCACTTCTTCTTGTTTCTTCTCTCCCTTGGAGCAATGTCATGTTTAGGCTTCAGGAATGAACATCTGAAGGCAAATCTTCCTTGGCCACGGCGGCAGAATACAGGGACGGAGGAGCCTTTTCCGCTGTAGATTATTCCCATGGGAAAGCGGTTAGCTGTAAGTTTTCCTATTTTCCTCATGGCAAAGGGATTGAAGGATGAGAGCAGAATCCTATTTTGGAATTCCTTCCTTTTTTCCAGCTCCTCCGACAGGAGTGTTACTACTTCCTTTGGAAAGCCTAGAGGCTTATCTGCCTTGATTTCGATGTCGTACCACACAGGACCAAGGGCGGAGAAGACTTCAGCGAGAGTGGGGATTTCAGGAGCCTTATCCCTGATTTCCTGGAAAGTGGAGTCTTCAATCTTCATATCCAGGCCAAAGACTCTCTTGAGGGAGTTGTCGTGGGAGACCACAAGGACCTTATCCTTGGTGACCCTTACGTCAAGCTCCACTCCGTCCGCTCCTTCCTCGAGAGCCCTGAGAAAGGAAGGAATAGTATTCTCCCTTTCCCTTAAAGGTGATCCTCTGTGTCCTAGAACAAGGACTTTATCACATTGCTTTTGTCTAATAAGCTCCCAAGAGTCCACTGATCTCCTCCTTCCATAGTTCCTCATTCGGTGTTTCAAGAATCAAGGGAATACCTTCCGTCTCCTTTCGTCCCACAATTGTAAGGAAGGCTTCCTTTCCAATGAGCCCAAGGCCGATGTTGTCATGACGGTCCTTTTTTGAGCCCAGAGGAACCTTCGAGTCATTGAGGTGCATTCCAAAAAGCTTCCCGCTGCCAAATATGGAGAAGAACTGGTCCAGCACCTTATCCGGATCCCCTTTTACATCATATCCTGAGCCATAGAGATGGGCTGTATCAAGAGTGAAGCCCAGCCTATCCTTATGGACTGTAAAATCCAGAAGAGTCTCCAGTTCCTCGAAGCTGCTTCCGATTATGGTTCCGCTTCCTGCTGTGTCCTCGACTGCAATCCTTAGATTCGGGTATGCTTCAAGAACTCTGTCCATCATGGCTGCAGAGCGTCTTATTCCGTCAATTCTCTCTCCTTCCTTGTATGCGCCTGGGTGGATGTTGATTACGTCCAGTCCCAGCTCCGTCACTCTTCTGGCCTCTTCCATAAAGAGGGCGAGAGACTTCTCTGAAAGCTCCTTGTCTGGAGAGGCAGGATTAATGAGATAGCCGGCATGGGGCAGGACAGAGGAAGGGGAAAAGCCTAGGCTCTCAAGGTTCTCCCTGAAGCTTTTCGCTTCCCCTTCCTTCATTGCCGGGCTTCTCCATTGCCTCTGGTTTTTGGTGAAGATTGCAAATCCTGTGGCTCCCTTCTCCTTGGCTCTCTCTGGAGAAAGTGATATGGACTCTGAAATTGAGACGTGAGGACCAATATATCGCATATGGAGGATTTTATTGTTACTTCCTTCTTTGGGCAATGGCAATATCAAGCCAATGGGTGATAATATGGTCCTTATGCAGAAAGAATTGATTGTTGGAAATGAATATTCATCCTTTGTCCTTCTGGACAAGACAGAATGCCCTGACTATAGAGGTACAGGGTATCTCTTCAGACATAAAAAGACAGATATGGAAGTCTTCTTCCTCTCCACTGATAATAAGGAGTGCTTCTTTACCTACACTGTCTACACTCCACCTAAGGATAATACAGGTGTATTCCATATTCTTGAGCACACTGTCCTTACAGGAAGCAGACGATATCCCGTAAGGGATCCTTTCATGGCCCTTTCCAGAAATAGCTGCAACACATTCCTTAATGCCATGACTTCTCCAGACAGGACAGATTATCCTGCAGCAAGCCCTGTAAAGAAGGATTTCGACAACATCTTCGCTGTATATACGGATGCTGTATTCGATCCCCTGTTGAGGAAGGAGGACTTCATGCAGGAAGGCATAAGGCTTTCCAGCCAAGGAGGCCTTCACTTTGAAGGTGTAGTGTTTTCAGAGATGCAGGGCGATATCTCAAGCCATCAGAGCGTGGTCCAGAACTCCATTTCAAGGCCTCTCTATCCCCCAACCTCTCCCTATGCCTATGAGTCTGGAGGTAATCCTCCAGATATTACTGACCTGACCTACGAAAAGTTCATCGAAACATACAGAAAGTATTATGTACCGGCAAATATGACACTTTTCCTGTATGGAGACCTGGATGTAACAGAGAAGCTGGAGTTCCTGGATAGGGAATATCTTTCCTCCCGGGAAAAGGGAGAGAAGGCGGCCAGGGCTGAAAAAGGAGAAGATTGGGACAGCCCTAGACGCTTCTATGCAAAGAGCAGCGCAGAGGAAGGTGACGATTCGGCATCAATCATGGTGTCCTGGCTTCTGGGAGAAGCTGATGACCCAAGGCTCAACACTGAGCTTTCCCTTCTGGTGGATGTGCTCTTAGGTAATCCTGGATGCCCTCTCTACAGAAGGATTACGGAAAGCGGAATCGGAAGAGATATTTCCAGCGAAAGCGGAATGAGTGACGCATACAGGAATCTTTCCTTCTCTGTAGGCTTCTCCGGATCCAAGGCAGAGAAGGCTGAAGAAGCTGAAGCATTCATCCTTTCTTCCCTGGCCTCCATAGTGGAGGAAGGTCTTGACCCCACCTTGGTGGAGTCTAGCCTGAGACGTATGGAATTCAGGATCCAGGAGATCAGCGACGGCCTTCCTGAAGGGTACAGAATATACTTCACCCGTGTAGATAAAGGCTGGGTCTATGGCAAGAATCCTTCTGAAATGCTCCAGACCCTTTCCCTGGTGGGAGAGATCAGGGATGAGATAAGAAAGGATCCAAGATATCTGGAGAAGTGGATTGAGAGAAACCTTTTAGAGAACAACCATAGGCTTCTCAGTGTCGTCTCCATGGATGATGGAATTGAAGCAGAAATGGCAAAGGAGATTGAAAGGAAGCTGGAAGAACATAGAAACGAGTGGAATGAAGAGGAGGAGAAAGCTTACATGGAATTCGAGGAAGGAGAAGATGACAAGGCTTCCCTTCTTACACTGCCACGCCTTACACTCGGCGACATTCCTTCCGATCTTCCCACAATTCCCAGACGGGAGAATGGAAATGTAATAATCACAGAGCTTCCTTCCAATGGCATTGTGTATATGGATATGGCTTTCGACATCTCAGACTATTCCACCAGTGAACTGGAGATTGCAAGCCTGTTGTCCAGACTTATTTTCATGACAGATGTTGGCGACAAGGATTACGCTTCCTTCCTTGTGGATTTAAGGTTCAACACAGGAGCCTTCTCCTCCTTCCTTGATATTGGCTCAGACTGCAATGGAGAAGAGAAAGATTACCTATTTGTAAGGTTTAAGAGCCTAAAAGAGCACTTTGGTGAAGCTTTAGACCTTTTTTCCTCTCTCTTCAGATATGGAAACTTCTCCTCCGAAGAAAGGATAAAAGGAGCACTGAGAGACATTGAAAGCGAATTTGAAGCTTCTGTCGTGAGACAGGCCCACTCCTTTGCCCTGGGCTCAGCCTCCGCGTCCCTCACTCCTGCCCTCTACTCCACGGAAAGGACCCAGGGCATAGCCTTCTGGTATAGGGTGAAGGAAATGCTGGAGGATGGAAATCTTCCAGTATTCGTGAAGGGAACGGCCATGAAGACTCTGGTCTCTGAAAGGGCCATTCTTCATATCACCACAGATTCCTCCTTCTCTGAGGAAGCTGAAAGGGAAGCCTTCCGTTTCCTCTCATCCCTGGAGAAGGGTTTTCCTTCCTCTCCTTCCACCAAGACAGTGGAGGAAAGGGAGAAGAGGGACAAGGGATATTCCTTCCCGTCCCCTGTAAGCTACGCTGCCATGGCAGGAAAGGCTCCTGACGAAAGGACAAGGGAGAACGCAGCGCTACGTATGCTTCTTTCCATAGTGGGCAGAAACTCTGTGTGGACTCTCATCAGGGAGAAGGGCGGGGCCTATGGAGCTGGAGCCGGCCTGGATATCAATGAAGACATCTGGTACTTCTACACTTATCGCGATCCCCGTCTCGATTCTTCCATCAATGACTTCTACAAGGCAGTAGCGGAGGAGGAGATAACAGAAGAGAAGATTGAAGACTCCAAGCTGAAGATCCTTGGCCGGGACGTAAGGCCCATGGGACCCCAGGCCAAGGGACTATTGGATGCAAGACGATATCTCTACTCTGTTACTGACGATCTTCGTCGCTACCTTAAGGAGAGCCAGCTTTCCCTTGAAAAGGAAGACCTGGAGAAGGCAAAGGAGCCACTCTTGGCCATGATGAAGGAAAGGAGCGTTACTGTACTCTCTTCCGCCTCCGCCCTTTCCTCTTCTTCCCTAGATCTGGAAATAAGGTCGCTTCCTTTTGCCCCATAAGGAAAAAACAGTGTACAATGGATAAAAAGGAGCAGACATGAAGTATATAGGAGCCTTAGACCAGGGAACTACCAGCACAAGATTCATAATCTTCGACGAAAGGAACAACATAATCTCCACTGCCCAGATGGAGCATAGGCAGATCTATCCCCGTCCAGGCTGGGTTGAGCATAATCCTGAAGAGATCTGGAACAACACATGTCTGGTAATAGAGTCTGCACTGGAAAAGGCAGGACTGAGAGGTGATGAGCTTTCAGGAGTGGGAATCACCAACCAGAGGGAGACTGTAATCGCCTTCGACAAGACTACCGGTAAGCCTTATCACAATGCCATAGTGTGGCAGGACCTGAGAGGCGCAGACTTTATAGACAACAAGCTGAGAAAGAGTGTCAGCGAAGATTGGATAAGAAAGAAGACAGGTCTTCTTTTCTCTCCATATTTCTCAGGTTCCAAGATCCGCTGGCTTCTTGATAATGTTCCTGCTGTAAAGAGGGCTGAAGAGAAGGGAAGTCTCCTTTTTGGAACCATAGATACCTACATGACATATAAGCTTACAGGAGGAAAGGCGATGGTGACGGATGTCACCAATGCATCCAGGTATATGCTTATGAATATAGAGGAGGAGAAATGGGACAAGGAGCTATTGGAGATCTTCGGTGTCAAGGAAAGCTCTCTACCTGAAATAGTGTCCTCTTCCGGCGTAATCTATGGCTATACTGATCCCGATGGTCCTTTTGGAGCATCAATTCCTGTCTGCGGAATATTGGGAGACCAGCAGGCGGCCCTCTTTGGCCAGGCCTGTTTCGACAAGGGAAACAGCAAGTGCACCTATGGAACAGGATGCTTCATGCTTCTGAATATTGGTGAAGACGTGTGCTATTCCAGCCATGGTCTTATAACAACTATCGGTTACAGAATCCAGGGAGAGAAGACTGTCTATGCCCTGGAGGGCTCTGTGGCTGTGGCAGGATCCCTGGTCCAGTGGGTGAGAGACAATCTGAAGATGGTTACATCAGCCAAGGAGCTGGACGAACTGGCCATGAGCGTGCAGGACTGTGGCGGAGTATATATCGTTCCTGCCTTTGCCGGACTTTTCGCTCCCTACTGGCGTTCTGACGCAAGGGGAGTCATTGCCGGCCTTACTGGATATGCTTCCCGTGAGCACATCTGCAGGGCTGTGCTGGAAGCTACAGCCTTCCAGGCCTACGATATCGCCTCAGCCATGGAAAGCGACAGCTCTGTGGAGATCGAGAGCCTAAAGGTTGACGGAGGAATGACCAATTCCTGGCCTCTTATGGCCTTCCAGTCTGATATCCTCTCCAAACCTGTCATAAGGCCTGTGATAGTGGAGACCACAGCTTTGGGTGCTGCATATGCTGCCGGCCTTACTGTAGGAGTGTGGAAAGACAAGGAGGAGCTAAGGTCCTATTGGAAGGAACAGACCAGATGGACTCCCACCATGGATGACAAGGAAAGGCAAAAAAAGGTAGGATTCTGGAAGAAGGCTGTAAGCCGTACCCTTGACTGGGTGGTGGCTGAAGGGGAATGAGGTAATGTCTGAGTTATTCTCCAGTCTGTCTTCTGCCGATTACCTGAAGATGATGGCGGAGACAGCGATACTTACATATATCATATACAAGCTCTACGTGGCTGTGGCAGAGACTAGAGCCAAGGAGATTGCTGTCTTCCTTCTGGGCGTGGTGGTGCTCTATGGCTTTTCCTATGTTCTGGATCTGAAGGTTATCTTGACGCTGCTGAAGTTTCTCCTGGTTCCTATCGTCATGTTCCTTGGAGTCTTCTATGCTCCGGAATTGAGGCGTTCCTTCTCAGGATCCAGGAGAAGGGGAATCTTCCGTTCCTCCCAGACCTCAGCCAGCCAGCTGGACAGCGTCCTTAACGCCTGCGCCAACCTTGTGACAAAGAAAAGGGGAGCATTGATAATCTTTCCCCGCCACACAGACCTGAAGAGCATATACGAAACAGGAACCAAGCTAAATGCGGATTTGAGCGCCAACCTGATTCTCACCATCTTTGACCACGATACTCCTCTTCATGATGGAGCCTGTGTGATCCAGGGTGGAAAGTGTACCTATGCAGCATGCTATCTTCCACTGTCCAAGCAGACTTCAATTCAGGATACTTTCGGAACAAGGCACCGTGCCGCCTTGGGTCTCAGCGAAGAGTCTGATGCTGTAATCCTGATTGTAAGTGAGGAGACAGGGGCAATTTCACTGGCCTATAACGCAAACATCTACTATGACCTGGACACAGACAGGATAAAGAGCATGCTTATCATGCTTCTCAGCGGCAAGGATATGGCTTTGACTGAAATCCAGAAGATCGACAGCAGCCAGAAGGAGGATGACAATGCAGACAAAGAATAAGTTCTCCTCCGCCATATTCGGCAACTGGGTGATAAAGGTTTTCTCATTCCTTGCGGCTCTGGCTATAGTGGTGGCTGTAAGATTCCTTAACGTGACAGATAGGGTGGTGACCATTCCTGTTACTGTCTACATTGACGGCAGCAGTGACCTGAAGCCAGCGTCTCTGGTGCCTGAGTCCATCGATGTGGTGATTACAGGTGATGATGACATCGTCTACCTGGTGGATCCTTCCCTGATTACAGCTTCTGTGGATTTCTCTGATGTAGGGGAGGAGGGAATAGCAAGAAGAGTAGTCTACCTGGACTACGATAACGATATCTTCTCTTCCTATGGCCTTACCATCAAGGCTAATCCTGCCACCATGAGAATTCTGTTCCAGAGCGGTGGAGATCAGTAATGGTAAAGGGCATCGGTGTCGACATTGTGGAAAACTCCAGATTTTCAGGTAAAGGCATGAACTTCCTTGAGAAAATCTTCACCCAGCTTGAAATCCAGGAGGGGGAGAAGAGAACTGTAAAGGACCAGTATTATGCTTCCCGCTTTGCTGTGAAGGAGGCTGTCTCCAAGGCCATGGGCACCGGATTTACATCCTTAGGGCCTAAGGATGTGGAGACCTATGAAGAGGCTTCCGGATGCCCGAAGGTGAGAATCAGGGGAATGGAGGATCCATGTTTCCACATCTCCATTTCCCATGAAAGGGAATATAGCGTGGCTATGGCCATCTGGGAGGAAGAGTGAGCCGGAAGGATTGGCATAGACCTGAAGTTGAAATGCCTCAAGACAAAAGAAGGATTGCCCTTCTCGTAAGCTATGACGGGGGCTCCTGGCATGGTTGGCAGATTCAGGATAATTCTCCGACTGTCCAGGAGACAATTGAGGAGGCATTGGAGAAGGTTCTTGGAGAAAAGGTCTTTCTTCAGGGCTCAGGCCGTACAGATAGCGGGGTCCATGCCTTGGGGCAGGTGGCCCATTTTGATACCAACTCCTCCATCTCGGCCGAAAAGTTTGCTGTGATTCTCAATACCATGCTTCCCGGAAGCGTAAGGATTCTTTCCTCCTGGGAGCCTGAAGGTGTATTCCATGCCCGCTTTACAGCTATGGCAAGGGAATATTGGTACTACATAAAGAGAATGGACCAGATGCTGCCCTTCGACGAAGGAAGAGTCACAGGAGTCAGGTCCCTTCCTTCCATTTCCCTTCTTAACTCATACGCGGATGTGTTGAAGGGAACTCACGATTTCTCTACCTTCTGCTCTTCAAAGGATATGTCGGAATCCAAGGTCCGTGACATCTACGAGTCAGAGTGGACAGAAGAGAAGGATATGCTTTCCCATACTGTCTACAGATATAAGGTTACAGGAAATGCTTTCCTCTACAGACAGGTGAGAAGTATGGTGGGGACCATGCTGGATAGCGCAGCTCTCGGTGAAGACAGCTCTGCCTTTCTAGAGAGGCTGAATGCGAAGAATAGGGAGAAAGCTCTCCGGACAGCTCCTTCCTCCGGCCTATATCTTGCCAGAATAAGCTACGACGAGAATGAATATCTTTGGTTTGAGGAGGAAGAGCATGGCCGATAATTTAACTCTTGAAGCTTTCCTTTCCCTCCTGGATGGAGCAGAGAGCGTGGTGAAGGGAGATAATCTCTCTGAAAGGAGGGAGTTCCTGGAATACTCAGTGTCTGAGGAGAAAAGGGAGAGTGTCCAGCACGCACAGGATAGCGCTGAGGATCTTGAATCCTGCCATGACTGCTCCGGCTGCTTCTCCCGTCAGTCCTATGCCCTTCCGATTCTCAATCCCCAGCCCCTACTTATGTTCGTGGCCCCATTTCCAGAAGGTTTCACCATTCTTTCTGATGGAGGAAGGGACTACTTCAATAAATGGCTTATGGCCATGGGCCTCAAGCGTTCAGACATTGCTCTCACTACCCTCATAAAGTGTCCTGTAAAGGAGTTCAGGAAGGAATATGCAGATGTGTGCAGAAAGCATCTGAAAAGTGAAATGGAAAGGCTGAAGCCTAGGGCCATGGTCCTTCTTGGTTCCTCTACGGCAGAGTACATGCTCCGCCGTAGCTCAGACTTCTCCCTTTTCAGGGGAAGAAGATTCTCCATTAACTCCATTCCTGTGTTCTGCACCTACTCCCCGGAGGACCTGGTGAAGGACAGAAGCCTGAGAGCTCCAATCTGGGAGGATCTCCAGCTTATCTCCGCTTTCCTTAAGGAGAATGAAGAAAAGTGAAGTGGGTGAAGGTTGTGCTGGCCGTCCCCTTTGAAGGGGAGTTCACATATTCTGTTCCTGAGAAATATGAGGAGGAGGTCCTTTTCGGACGAAGGGTCATGGTTCCCTTCGGCTCATCCAGAAAGACAGCCTTCGTAATCGAGGAGACAGAAAATGAACCTGAAGGCCAATTCTCCATCAAGGCAATTGACCGTGTTGTAGACAAGGAGGCTGTCTTCAACAAGGACCTGTTGGATACAGCCAGGTGGATGAAGGCCATGTATCTATCTCCTGTGGGAGTGAACCTTTCCATGATGATTCCTTCCGGACGGAGGGAAAGCGAAGTCTCCCCATTCTTTTCCCTCTCCTCCTTCTCTCCTGTGGAGAAGCTTACGTCTGAGCAGGAAAGTGCCTTGGAGAGGATCCGCTCCTATCCAAAGAGCACATTCTATGTGTATGGAGTTACAGGAAGCGGAAAAAGCGAGGTTTACCTAAGGCGAGCAGAGGATGTAATAAGGGAAGGGAGGCAGGTGTTATACCTGGTTCCTGAAATAACCCTTTCCCATCAGATAAGCGGTGAAGTTTATGCCAGGTTCAACGGCAGAGTAGCCATTCTTCACTCCGCCCTTACTCCATCCCAGAGACTGAAGGCCTGGAACAGCATAATGAATGGAGAGGTGGACCTGGTGGTGGGAGCCAGAAGCAGCGTCTTCGCTCCCTTCAGGAATCTTGGTCTGGTAATAATCGATGAAGAGCATGAAGGTGCCTACAAATCCGGCTCCTCTCCCCGGTACCACGCCAGACAGGTGGCCCAGTTCAGGGCTGGCAGATGGAAGGCCCAGCTCATAATGGGATCTGCAACTCCATCCCTGGAGGCCTGGAATCTCATGAGGTCCATGAGAATAAAGACTGTGGTGATGAAGAACCGTATAGGTGAAGCCAAATTCCCAAAAATCAGAGTGGTGGACATGAAGGGTGAGAAGAGGAATATCAGTCTTCTTCTGGAGGATGAAATCAGAAAGGCCTTAAAGGAGAAGAAGGGAGTAATACTCTTTCTCAACAGGCGGGGCTTTACCTATGGCTATGAGTGCAGGACCTGCGGCCACATCATGGAGTGCCCGAATTGCTCTGTGTCCCTTACATATCACAAGGCGAAGGGAAGACTGGTGTGCCACACCTGCGGATATTCCGCTCCTCTAGTGGAAAAATGCCCTGAATGCGGAAGCATGGACATTGCTCCCAAGGGCTATGGCACAGAAAACGCAGAAGAGGAGGCCAGAGCCCTTTTCCCCTTTGCTTCCATTGAAAGATTAGACACTGATGTTACAGGTGGAGACGGGGAGAAGACAAGAGAAATTCTTTCCCGTTTCCGTAAGGGGGAAATTGATATTCTTCTTGGAACACAGATGATAGCCAAGGGCTTGAACTTTCCAAAGGTTTCCCTGGTGGGAGTCCTGAATGCAGACTCCTCTCTGGCTATGCCGGATTTCCGCTCTGGAGAAAGGACCTTCGACCTGCTTCACCAGGTGGCAGGAAGAGCAGGGCGGTATAGGGACGACGGGCTGGTGATAATCCAGACCACTCAGCCTACAGCTCCCCCAATACAGGCTGCAGCCCAGAATGATCTTGAAACTTTCTATGACCGGGAAATCTCTGAGCGTCGGGAGACTCTCTTTCCTCCCTTCTCAAGACTGGTGAACCTTACCATCAGGGGAAAAAGCGAAGATAAGGTCAGAGAGGCTACTGAAGCCTTGGGAGAGATTGCTGATAAGGAAGCTGAAGATGCTGACGAAATAGAAGTGTTCTCTCCTTCTCCATGCCTTGTGGAAAAGATGGCAGGCCAGTGGAGATGGCATGTGCTTCTCAGGTCCACAGATATTTCTGCGCTTCTCAGCTTTTCCAGAAAACTTCTGGATATTTTCCGCCTTCCCTCTTCCCTTCACCTGGAGGTGGATGTGGATCCCATGAATCTGTTCTGATCAGAAGAATAGAGTGAAGATCCAGTCAAGAAGGGGGGACGGAACCAGTGTCATAAGCTTCATCTTGAAGCTGTTTCCGATGTTGTAGTGGGCACGGGGATGGGAAAGGGAAGCAATTTTAGCCACCTTTCTTCCCAGCTTTTCCGGATCCTTGGCCTTTTTAAGCTCTCCCACCATTATGTGCTTCATTCTTCTCAAGGGAGCCTTGTAGAGGGAAGTTTCATTGAGGAGGGCCTCAAACTGTCCTTCCACAGCGCCCTGCATGGCTGTCTTGAAGGCTCCAGGCCTAATTGTTATGACTTTTACTCCGCTTGGCTTCAGCTCCCGTCTTAGGGAATCAGCATATGCTTCCACGGCATGCTTGGATGCAGGATAGTAGCCATGGAGGGGAATGGCCGCAATCTTTCCATATTCGCTGGATATGACCACCACCTTTCCCTTTTCCTTCATTACCATGGGAATGAAGATTCTGTTGAAGTTGAAAGTGGTGAAGAAATTCAGGGAGAATATTCTTTCCGCCTTCCCTTCAGCATTCTCGAAGAGGGAGCCCAGTATTACGCATCCTGAGAAGTTTGCAATGAAGGAAAGGGAATCTGTCTTCTCCTCCACGATCCTCTTGGCTCTTTCTATCTCTTCGTTTTTGGTAAGGTCAGTGCGGATATATGTGATTCCGTTTTCCTCCCTTTCCTCATTTCTGATATCCAGTGCAAATATATGGAAGTCCCTTTTCTTCAGCTCTTCAATTGTCTGTATGGCAAGGCCTGAAAGGGAGCCGCCTATTACAGCATACTTCATTCTTTCTCCACTCCTTTGGCCTTCTGGAAGGAAGAGAGGACGGCTGAAGGTGAGAAGAGCTCTGCCTTCTCTTTCTCCAGACCGCAAATGGGGCACTTGTCTTCATCCACCACAGAGGCTCCGCACCGTGGACAGATGTATACATGGGATAGGGCGGAAGTGGAATATGCTAGCTTTGCTTCAATCTTCTTTTCAGAGAGGTAGGATGAGAGGAAATAAGGGTATCTGTCATCCTTGGAAAGGGAAGAAAGCTCAATTCTCTCAGCCTTTGGAAGAAGAGTCTTTCCTTCTGTCATCTCTTCCCTTCCGTCACTATAGGTGACTGAATGGAGAGAGAACTCTATACGGTCCGTAGGACAGTTTATGGAGGCAAAGATCTCTGTGTGCTCTCCACCTCTGATCACTTTCCTTGAATTGAAGACTCTTCCTGTTCCTGTAATCCAGGAAGTGGAAGTGAAGACAGTGTTGGACCTGTTGGAGACACCAATTCTGACATAGGTGCTTTCGCTGAGGACAGTAAGCTTTATTTCATCCACTTCAATTGGAATTTCACGATAGATGCAGGAAGGGATGAAGACAGTGGTCTTCACTATTTCCTTTTCGTCCACCTTTCTTTCCTCACACTCTGTAATCTGGATTTCAATCTCCTTTTTCTCTTCTACTATCTCTTTTTCTTCCTTCGTCTCTTCCGGCTCTATCTCTTCTTCTTTCTCCTTTTCCTCTACTTCTTCTGGAGTATTCTCTTCTTCGTCTTCTCTCTTCTCCTCCTCTTCCTCCCGGGAATCCTGGACTTCCGCTGTCCTTTCTTCTTTAACTGGAGGCTCCTCTTTCTCCGTCACTTTATTGGAGAAGACTCGCTGGGATCTGTAATAGCTGTATATGAAGGCTTCCAGGAAGACAATGATAGTGTAGACGA
>JAEDOD010000068.1 GCA_016302165.1 Sphaerochaetaceae bacterium | reverse complement strand
AATCCTACTATCCGTCAGGCCGATGAGACAGTGCGTCAGGCACAGCTGGACCTGAAGGATGCCAAGGCAAACTTCTCTCCCACCATCTCCGCCACAGTAAGCGCTACATATATGACAGAGCCAATAATAGGACCTGTAATCATGGAAAGTAGCGATATTCTTTCCCAGATGGGACTGGGAAGTTATGCAGATAGGGCCTCTGGATATGTAACTCTATATGATGGAATGGATAACACCATGTATATGGGATCGCTGTCCCTTACACAGCCCTTAATCACTTGGGGGAAGCTGGGAAAGGCTGTGTCCCTATATGAGAATATCTACAGTGCCCAGGCCCTACGTAAGGATGATACAGTTGCCCAGCTTCAGGCGGAGCTACGTGTAAGGGTATGGTCCTTGAAGTATCTACTGGAAATGAAGAGCCTTGTTGAGGAGGCCCTGTCTCTCTCCTCCAGCCTGGTTGACCTGGCTGAAAGCGGATATGAGAACGGGATGATGCTTCGCCAGGATTACCTTGAAGCAAAGATCAGCGCCATGGAAGTGGAAGTGAAGGAAGCTGAGCTCCTTGCTAACCTGGATAGCGTCAAAGATGGTCTTGCGTCAATGCTGGGCCTTTCTGAGCTTGATGCTAATGAAATTGATTTTCCTCAGGATGAGTCTTTCCTGAGAAGCTATGAAAATAGCTCTGCCGATGAGCTTATTGCTGCATCTACAGGAGAAGATAGCAGCAACCTTAAGGCCATCAAGAATCTACTTGGAGCATATTCCAACCAGAAGACCATAGCCCTTAGAAGCATGTATGGCATTCCAGACTTCGCCCTTCAGGCTGAGCTTACCTATTCTTCCTCCAGATTCCCTTTCCTTGAGACAGGGTGGAAGCAGAACGACAACTCTTCCCTTAACCTGTCAATTGGTTTCAAGACCACCCTTTGGGATGGAGGTAAGGTCATAAATGATATAAGTAGGGCAGAGTCCAATATCAGGAGCGCTGAAGCCCAATATGATGACGCATTGTCAGAGATAAGAAGCGCTGTGAAATCCAACTGGAATAACATGAGAAGCAACCTTGCTACAATGGATTATCTTGAAGCAAAGCTTGAGAACCTGGAAATGGAACTTGATACCATCAGGACAGAAATGGAATACGGTCAGAAAGGGGAGGGGGACCTTAAGCAAAAGCAGCTTGAAATCGTAAATATGAGAAGTCAGCTTCTTGCATCAAAGATAGCTCTGGTTCAGAATGTCTATACACTTCAATATTTGACCGGGGCAGATTTCAGTGACTAGCGTCAGTATACCAGTTATAGTCATCCTCACTTTACTTGTAGGATTGGCAGGTTTCATAGATTCGATTGCCGGGGGAGGAGGGCTTGTTTCCCTTACCTCCCTCTATGCTGTAGGACTTCCTCCTGTAAATGCTGTAAGCACCAATAAGTTCTCCATGACCTTTGGTACTCTTTTTGCAGCCATTAACTACGGAAAGAGAAAGAAGATAATTTGGCGCCTTGCCCTTTCTTCCGTGCTCTTTGCCCTTGTGGGGTCCTCTTTGGGAGCCCAGCTTGCCCTACGCTTTGCGTCCACAGTGCTCCGTTACATGCTTCTATTTGTCCTTCCTGTCCTGACTTTCCTTACCTTAAAGAAGAAGGAAGGGGAGAGGAAGGACGGAATGATAGTCCTGAGGGAGAATCCTCTTTCCCTTTCAATCACTCCATTAGCCTATGTAGTATCAGCAATAGCTTCCTTCCTGATAGGAGTCTATGATGGCTTCTTCGGGCCAGGAACCGGAACCTTCTATACTATACTTTTCTCATTCATGGGGCTTCCTCTCATCTATAGTGCAGGAACCACAAAGATTCTGAACCTTACTTCAAACATTGCAGCCTTCACTACCTTTGTAGTGAATGGAACCATTATCTACAGCGTAGGAATTCCTTGTGCCATTTCCTCCATCATCGGTAACCTTATCGGTTCTAGCTATGCCTTGAAGAGGGAAGGAAAGGCCATAAAGAAGGTGCTTGTAGTGGTCATTGCTCTACTGTATATCAAGATTCTTGCTGAATTCTTCCTTTGAAAGAATGAATCTGATGTGGTCCATATCAATTCCTCTGTAGTGCTTGGTCCAGGTATCCCTTGGAACCATGCCGTTTCGGATTGCAACCCTCATGGATGGGCAGTTCGAGCTTCTGATGATGGAACACACTTCCTTGGCTTTAAGGGTGGAGAATGCATAATCCCTGACAGCCCTTGCGCTTTCCATTGCGTATCCCTTCCCCCAGTTGGCTCTAGAAAAGAGATATCCGATTTCAAGGACCTTTTCCTCTTTCCAGGTCTGGATGGTAAGGCCGCATTGGCCAAGGAAGGAGCCTGAGCTTTTATCTATTACAGCCCAAAGGCCGAAGCCATCTTCCCTGTATCTTGCCTTCTGCTTCTCCAGCCAGGAAATGGTCTCTTCCCTTGAAAAAGGTCCGCCGTAGGCATACATTGTCTCCCTGTCCTCAAGAGTTTCAATAAGGGCAGGAAGATCCTTTTCATCCATTTCTCTCAGCATTAGTCTTTCTGTTTCAAGAATTAATTTCATTGGGAAAGAATAATTGATGGAAGGACTTTAGAACAGTCATATTTCCTTTCTTCCCATTATGGCCTTCACGATTACGAATATCTCCAGTCTTCCGATGAACATTCCGAGAGCTGTGATAATGAGGCCCCAGCTTGAAGTATTCGGGCCTATTACGGAAGCTGAAAGCCCGGTTGTAGCCAAGGCTGAAGCAAATTCGAAAGAAGCTGAAAGAAGAGGTACATTTTCTGTTATGGAAAGAAGATAGGAGCCAAGAAGGAAAAGAATTATGAAGCACTGGCCATAGAAGAAGGCTTCCTTTATGTCGCTTTCTTCCGCATGGACCACTCCGTTTTCGTCATCAATCTTTATCGTATAGATGTTTCTCTCTCCCTTTATCCTCAGGATAATCTCCCTGACTGTGGCCTTAGCAATGAGATATATCCTCTCCAGCTTGATTCCTCCTGCTGTGGATCCCATGCCGCCTCCGATGAGCATCATTATTATGAGAATGAAGATAGAACTTTCCGGAAGAGAGTTTATCGGCACAGTGGAGAAGCCGCTGGTGGACAGGGCGGAAACCACATTGAATAAGCCGTGTCTAAGGGATGAAAGGAAGCTCCAGCCACTATGGACAGTGGAGAATATGAAAAGCGTTACTCCTATGACAACAAGGAAGATGAAGGTCCTGAACTCTGTGGAGTGAATGAAAGCCCTTATCTTTCCTTTCAGGAGAAGAAGGAGCAGGGCGAAGTTTGTAGTTCCTATGGTCATTAAGAGTATGGTGACGATTTCTATTGGCAGGGACCAATATGCTCCAATGCTGTCCATTCTGTTGGAGAAGCCGCCAGTTGATAGGGCACACATTGCATGTACCACAGCATCCAGGGCATTCATACCGAATATCATGTACAGCACTGTTCCAATGTAGAGGAAGAGAAGATATATCAGTGCTATGACCCTGGTGCTTTTAGCAATGTTAGGCATAAGCCTGAATGAATGGCCTTCTTCAGAATACAGCACAGCTCCTTCCCTAGGTTTCTGGAATAGCAGCATGGTCATTACAAACCCCAGGCCTCCGATATATTGAAGGAGAGCGCGATAGAAAAGGAAGGTCTTTGGCAGCTTCTCAACATTGAGCGTACTGAGGCCTGTGGTGGTCAGCCCACTGACCGATTCGAATATGGCTGGCAGAATGGATGCCTCCCCTGAGAAAACAAAGGGTAGGGCACATATGATTATGCCAAAGATCCAGGATAGCACTACCGTCTGGCTTCCGTTCCTTTCCCTTAATGGCAGGAGGGATAGGGCAAAGGTGAACAAAAAGGCTGAAAGGGAAGAGAGAAGAAAACTCTGTAGATAAACTATCTCTTCTCTGTAAAAGAAAATAAGTGGTATTGCCAACATCGGGATGACGCTTTCTAGCCTCATCATCTTCAAGAGAGTATTACTCCTGATAAGCTTCATGTCCTGCCCTTGTCTTAAACTTTACGAGCTTCTCCCTGTCTGAGGAGATTGTAATCATCACATCCCCTTCCTTAAGGGTTGTGTCACCTCTTGGAATAAGATTCTGGTCTCCCCGTAGGATACAGCCAATTATTATGTCTTTATTGAGATTCAGCTCCCAAAGCTTCTTTCCAACCAGTTCCGAACCTCTTAGAAGAGGAATCTCAGCCATAGCTATTCTGCCCTCATCTGTGGATACCATTCTGGACATTTCGCTGAATATTGCCTCCTCTTCCATAAGTGTTGTGACAATATTCATTGGACAGACCACCCGGTCTACTCCCATGGAGTAGAAGAAGGATGTCTTGGATGGATCTTTAAGAAGACAGATAGTCTTTGTAACACCGAAGAAATCCTTGCACATTTCAGAGATTATAAGATTATCTTCATCGCTGTCAGTAAGGATGAAGGCCATATCCTTGTCGCTACAGTTGGCGTCCTCCAGTACATATTTCTTTGTGCCATCACCAAGTATTACCTCAAGACCCTTGATTTCAGCCAGATTCTCAGCGTCATTCCTGTCTCTGTTGATGGCTGTGACCCTGCACCCTTTTTCAAGAAGGGAAAGGGCCAGTGACCTGGCCTTTGAGTATCCGCCTACAATGAGAATCTTCAGTCCTGCAATTTTCTCAACCCTCATTTTTCTTCTCCATGAATTTTGTGATAAGACTTTCAGACAGTATGGATGGACAGATGGTCTCGATTCCTGATTTATCCAGAAGAGGCTTCTTGTCTTCATCGTAGATTCTTGCCATAACCTTCGGCACGTTGAATACCTTCTTCGCTATCTGGGCGGAGGTAATGTTTGTGTCGTCATCATCTGTCAATGCAATGAAGACGGAAGCCTTGTTGATTTCAGCCTCCTCAAGTCTCTTGATATCTGTGACGTTGCCACGGAGAGTCTGTCCTGTATAGTAGGAGGTGAGCTTTCTGAAGGCTGCAGGATTCTTATCTATCACCAGGGTATCCTTGTAGTCTGAAGAAAGTGATAGGGCGATGGATGCTCCCAGTCTGGAGCACCCTGCTATTACTGTCAATTCGTTGGATCTGTTCTTTTTTGTTGAGCCGAAAATCATCTGCAATCCTTCTCCGTGTAGGCAAAAGCGATTGAAACATCACCTGTTCCAAGTCTTTCCATATTCCGTCTTGCGGGAAGATAAGTGGGGTCAAGGCAATAGGATGCCCTGTAGTGCTTCAGAGCCTTATCCTTTTCATATTGCTTCTCGTACACTATTCCAAGAAGATTATGTGGAATAGGAGAATCAGGAGAGCGCTTCATAGCCATCTCTATCTCAGCCTTGCACTCGTCATATTCTCCCTGTGCAATGAGATAACGGCATTTTTCTTCAATTGTTCTTTCCATCATTAATCCTTCCATTTACAGAAGGAAGGATAGGTGAATGGGTATAAAGTGTGCGTAAAGAAATCACATTACCTGTGATTTATCCATTTGATTTTTCTTTGTGGTGTGAGATTTCTGTGAGAAATAGGGTGGAGAATGAGATTTCTGTCATCAGCTCTCCTTCATTCTGTATCCGATGCCTATTTCTGTCTCGATATACTTTGGCTTTGCAGGATTCTCTTCGATCTTACGCCTGGTGGAGGCCATGATGGAACGGAGCACCTGAGTATCTTCTCCGTAGCCTTCTCCCCAGATTGTCTTGAGAATGGTCCGGTATGTCATTACCTTTCCTGGATTCTTGATGAAAAGAAGGAGCAGCTGATACTCAAGGGGAGTGAGATGTATTTCGATGCCATCCTTATATGCCATATGGGAGAAGTTATCTATCTTTAGGCCTCTGAATTCATAGATGCCATCGTCCTCTTCCTTTTTCTCTTTTCCAATCATCTTATTGTAATGCCTGAGGGCCACCCTTATCCTGGCCATAAGCTCGGTTGCAGAGAAGGGTTTTGTAAGGTAGTCATCAGCACCTTCATCCAAAGCTGTAACCTTTTCCTTGTCCTGATCCCTGGCAGATACGATAATGACAGGAATGTCTGAGTTTTCCCTTAGTCTTCTGAGTACATCCATTCCATCCATGTCAGGCAATCCCAGGTCAAGAAGCACCAGACTGATGTCACCCCGTAGCGCTAGGGCCAACCCTTCCTTTCCTTTTGCTGTGCCTTGCACAGAGAAGCCTGCAGTCTCAAGGGCATAAAGCATGAAGTTCTGGATCTGTATATCGTCTTCAATTACAAGAATCTGCTCCATATTCAATTCTCCTCTAGAGGCAGGGTGAAGGTGAAGACAGCACCTTTACTGTCTTTCCTGTTCTCAGCCTTTATGGTGCCACCATGGGCAGTGATGACCGTCTTGCAGATGGTCAGACCCAGCCCTATGCCCTTCTTTACATCCGAAGGTCTTGTGGAGGAAGTATAGAATATCTGGAAGATGTTCGGAATATCCTCCTCCAGGATTCCTTCTCCTCCGTCCTTCACCTCCACTATCACATCCTTTTCTGTATATCTGCAGGATACCTTTATCTCTTCCTGGACCTTTGTGTGCTTCACAGCGTTTTCAAGAAGATTGTATATCACCTGCTCAATAAGCTTTGCATCCATGCCTACCAGGATGAAGTCTTCAGGAGTATCCACCTCAATATGGCGGGAAGGGAAGCTTTTCTCAATATGGCCTACAGCGCTGCCTATGACCTCTTCCATGGCTTCCATTTCCTTGTGGACAACGATCTTTCCATCCTGAAGCCTGGTAAGGGAGAGAATATTCTCCACAAGATTCTTGAGCCAGTCTGCATCCTGATATATTCCCTTGAGAAGGCTCTGGATCCTTTCATCCCTTGTCATATCCATAAGCATTTCAGAGGTTCCCATGATTCCTGAAAGGGGAGTACGCAGGTCATGGGATATGGCTCTCAACAGGTTTGCCCTCTCCCTTTCCTTCTCCATGGTCTCCCTGACCATGGCCCTTTCTTCCGTTATCTGGATTCTATCCAGAGCCAATGAAATGTTGTCGATAATTGAGTGGAGAAGATTCTTCTTTGTTTCCAGTACAGTAGAATTGACGGAGACGGAGACAGTAATTACTGCCAATAGGCTTTCCCTTCCATTTACAGGAAAGGCAAGTCCCTCCTTTGTCTCAATGTACTCTTCATTCTGAAATAGATTCTTCCATCTTTCCATTCCATCGGCATTCCTGTGGATTATCTCTTTTCCCAGGCTCTGGATAAAGAGAGGGGAAGTAAAGTGGCTTCCAATGTATACTCCACCGATATCGCACTGAAGAAGCCTTGAGATGCTCTTCACGGCAATGGTCATGACGCTTAAGCTATCAGGAGCATCTGAAAGGGAGGATGAGAGCTGATAGAGAATCTGGCTCTCCTCACCCTTTTCCATTGCTGTTTCCCTCAGAAGCTTCTCCTTGGCTGTAAGGGTTGAAGTAATGAAGGAGGTTATGAGCATTATGATGAATGTGATGATGTAGCTTGGGTCGCTTACAAGAAGAGTGTGGTAGGGGAGAGTGAAGAAGTAGTTGTAGCAGAAGAGGGAGATTACAGCTGATGCAATTCCGAAGGCATATCCAGTGGTGAAAAGGGATACCAGAAGCACAGCAAGTATATATACCACAACAAAGTTGGTCTCTGGAAAGCCCAGTCTCCTAAAAAGAAATGCCAGAAGAGTAGACAGGATGATGACTCCTGTCATGGTAAGGAAATCAAAAATCAGCTCCCTATACTTGTCCTTCATATGCTTCCCCGTAATTCCAGATACTATATCCTATAAGTGGGCATAGCTGGAAAAAGTATAACATAGTCAATAAAAAAATCCTCTCTTTCGAGAGGAAATAGGCATCTCCTGTGGGAGTCGAACCCGCGTTGACGGGATGAAAACCCGTTGTCCTAACCACTAGACGAAGGAGACACTGTTGTGTCTTCCAACTATTGCCGGAAGGTACATCTCCTGTGGGAGTCGAACCCGCGTTGACGGGATGAAAACCCGTTGTCCTAACCACTAGACGAAGGAGACATAATGTGAGCCGCATTGGATTCGAACCAATGACCCACGCCTTAAAAGGGCGTTGCTCTACCTACTGAGCTAGCGGCCCTTCTGCAACATGAGAAAATTAACAGAATAATAGATGACTTGTCAACTATGTATCGTCAAATCCCTGTGATCCTTCTCAAGTTTCCTCATAAATGCAAGGTATACAAAGGGGAGAACGAATCCTGCGCTAATCCAGCTGACCGCATTTGAGAGGCAGATTCCGATAAAGCCGAAGAGCTTTGGAAGGGAG
The DNA here is from genome assembly GCA_016302165.1 of Sphaerochaetaceae bacterium. Taxonomy (GTDB): domain Bacteria; phylum Spirochaetota; class Spirochaetia; order Sphaerochaetales; family Sphaerochaetaceae; genus Ornithospirochaeta. The sequence goes on along the minus strand of JAEDOD010000068.1, from coordinate 1,371 downwards.
AAGGCTGTAGAGAACCTGGCCACAAGCTCAAGAAATGCGCTTAGCATAGGAATCTTTCCTGATCCAAGCCCCTGGCATCCTGTACGGAAAATGAAGATGAATCCAAGTGGAATGAAGAATATGCCGATGGTATTCACGTAGTAGATGCTCTCTTCAATGACCAACGGGGATGAAGTTGCGCTATCCACAAAGAGATAGGTCATAGGTGCAGCGAAAAGTCTGCAGACAAAATAGGCAAGGATGGAGTATCCGATATTGAGATATACGCTGGACCGGAAGCCCTTTCTAACTCTGTCTGTGTTCCCGGCTCCAAGATTCTGGCCAGCAAAGGTGCTTATGCCTATTCCCAGGGCAGGGAAGAACTGGGTCACCATATTCTCGATCTTGCTGGCCACAGAATAGGCGGCAACGCTATCTGAACCGAAGGAGTTCAGGGATGCCTGGACAAAAATGCAGCTGATGGCTGTGATCGAATACTGGAAGGCTCCAGGTAGACCGACCTTCAGAAGAACCTTCACCAGACTGGAGTCGATCTTCCATTCTCCTTTCCTGGGAGAAAGGATGAGGAACTTCACCTTAATATATATAAAGGAGAGCAGGGCGGAAATTCCCTGGCTGAAGACTGTGGCCAATGCAGCTCCCCGTACTCCCCAGTGGAAGACCACGATGGAAACTATGTCCAGGATAATATTCAGCACAGCTGATATGATCATGAAAACAAGAGGGCTTTTGGAATCTCCAAGGCTTCTCAGTACTCCAGCGTACAGGTTATAGAGAACCTGAAAGAGCAGGAAGATATATATGGTCGATATGTAGTCAACAGCCATATCGATTATATTCTCCGGAGTGTTTACCAGTCTCAGCATAGGTCTGGAGAGGGAAGTGAAGATTATGGAAAGGATAACTCCAATTGATATGGACAGCACTGTGGACATTGCATAGACCTTTCGCATTCCTTCTTCGTCTCCGGCACCGAACCTTTGGCTGAGGATGGCTGTAAAGCCCATGGTCAGGCCTTGAGCAAAGCCGACTACCATGAAGGAGAAGGGAGATACTGCCCCCACTGCAGCAAGAGCCTCCACTCCCAATAGTCTTGAGACTATCAAGGTATCGCTCATGAGATAGAGCTGCTGGAAGATATTACCAATAAAGATAGGAAGAACAAAGCCTAGAAGAAGCTTGGTGGTGTTCCCGCTTGTCATGTTTTTTTGCATAGATGACATATATAGGAAAATCCTCTTTATGAATCAATAGATAAACCATCAAAATTACTGACAAAAAGATTTTTTTAACCATATCTCCTTTTGAAAGAAGCATTTATTAAAAACATTTAAAAAAATTGAAAAAATCTTTCGAAAACCCCTTTTCAAT
>JAEDOD010000067.1 GCA_016302165.1 Sphaerochaetaceae bacterium | reverse complement strand
CGACAACGAAAATCAGTTAGTCGGTTCTGCTCGCCCCGGATATGCAGATGGTGATAATCCCGATGTGGTGGGATGGCCAATTTGCAGAATGCCAAGAGTTGACCATGCCAATATTGTTGTGAACGGCAAGGAATATCTTTTGACCATGCACAATAGCCAGAATTATTCTCTGTTAAACACCAGCAATTCAGAGGTTCTTCGTATTATGCACAATGGTATTGCAGGAGGATGGATTGTGGAAGATTTGTGCGGTTTTGTCCCGGAAATCATTTGCGGTATATTTATCTTCTGCAGATATATTGAGCAGGAAAATGAATTACTGATTGTGTAGAAAAGGTAATGGTATGAATGAGTGCATTGATATCCAGTCATCATACCGCTGGGTTAGCAAGGCCTTTGTTTGAAAAATGATCTCCTTGATTGCATGTGCCGATGTTCCAAGCCTGGTGTTGTATTCCCGAGTATCTAGCTTGATTCAGGAAGCTATGGAAAGTTACTTCTTATTGTCTGTCTTCGATGCCTAAGAAGAACCTGATAAGGATAGGAATCAGTAATAAAGGAAAAATCCCGGGGCGACCCGGGATTTCCTCACTTTATGACCCTCAACACAAAACCCTTGAGATACTGGCTTTCAGGAAATGAAAGACGCTGGGGATGGTCAGGGCTTTGGGAAAGGGTCTCCAGAACCTGGATCTCAACGCCTGCATCGCTGGCAGCCCAGCTTAAGGTCAGGAGGAAGTTTTCTCTGGTCATGGCTCCATAGAGGAGAAAGTGGCGATGATTCCTCCGTCCTTTATCTTCATCATGGCCACTCTATTTAGGTCCTTGTATGCCTTGGTTGCGTTCTCTAGCTTTCCCTTAGTCTGGGCAAGCTTGGGAGGATCCAGAATAATCATGTCATACTTATTCTCCTCCACTTTCCTTATGGCCTCAAAGCAGTCGTCATTCTCTGTGGTGACCTTCTCCCTGGAGAGAGGAGGAAGAGTTCCCTTGTTCTCATTCAGGTGTATCTGATACAGCAGGTGCCTCAGTGCAGACTCTGAGGAGTCTATGCTCTTTACGCTTTCCGCTCCTCCTCTTAAGGCGTGTAGAGTGAAGGCTCCTGTATAGCAGCATACATCCAGTACTGTCTTGCCCTTTGCATATTTCTCAACAATATTCCTGTTCTCTCTCTGGTCGCAGTAGAATCCAGACTTCTGTCCCTTTCCTGGAGCGGCTTCATACCATAGGCCGCTTTCCATGAAGAGAGTGTTCTCTTTAGTTGGACTTTCCTTCTGCTCCTTTCCTGAAACAAAGTATCTGACTCTGTCTCCGATTCCTTCTGAAGAAGCGTAGAATGGGTCTGTTGTGACCTGGATCCGCTCCGGGTGGACCATCTCTTCCAGCGCTTCAATTATTACCGGAAGAAAATGGGCTGAAAACCGGGAGGAAAGAATTACTCTGATTTCTCGGCCATAGCAGTCTGCAGCCAAGCCTGGAATGAAGTCTGCTTCTCCATGGATAAGACGGAAGCAGGTGGTGTCTGGTGAAGAGAAGAAGTCTCTTCTTCTAAGGACAGCCTTCCTCACAAGATTTGATACAAACTCCTCATCCATACACTCGTCGCTATTCCATGAAAGGAGATGGAGAAGTATGTGGGATTTCTCGTCATACCAGCCCTTGGCAATGAAGGCTCCTTCACTGTTATACACATCTGCCCAGTCAGCCTCCGTGAAGCTAGGCTTTACTATATCGATGGCACCTGAGAATACCCAAGGATGGTGCTTCTCCAGCTGCTTTTCCTTTCCCTTTTGAATCCTTATTGAATACATAGGAAAAGGATAAGGCAACAGAGGCTTTCTGCACAAGTTCCCACTGCCTCAGCTTATGTATATAATATGGGCCATGGCTATCAGACTTGTTGCATTTGATCTGGATGGTACTCTTCTTGATACTCTCGATGATATCAGGGGAGCTGTAAACTACGCCCTTTCTGCCTGGGAGATTCCTGCTTTAGACAGAAACACCATGAGAGAGTATGTGGGTCGTGGCTTGAGAAACGCCTTACTCCGTGCTGTAACGGAAAGTGGGGTCAAGGTGGATGATAGTGACCTTCCGCTGATGGTGGATCTAATGATGAGCGCCTATCGCCGTCATCCTTCAACCCATACTGTGCCCTACAGCGGAATCCCAGAGCTTTTGAAAGCAATTCTTCAAGAAGGCGTAAAGATTGGAATCCTATCCAATAAAAGCGATGAGCTGGTAAAGAGGATAGTGAAGGACATTCTTCCTGATATTCCTTTTTCTTTTGTCATGGGGCAAAGTGACAGGTTTCCCTTAAAGCCTAATCCCGAGAGCCTGTATGGGGCTATGGAAACGGTTGGTGCAGATAGAAGTGAAGTGATCTACGTGGGAGACAGCGAAGTGGACTATGAGCTATCTGAGAATGCTGGAGTGAAGGGTATCATTGTCGACTATGGCTTCAGAACTAGAAAAGAGCTGGAAGCCAAAGGAATAAGCGGTACTTTATCTTCTGTCGAGGCTTTGAAAGAGGAAATTTTCAGAAATTTTCTAAAAAACTAAGTCATTTTTTGAAAAAATAGCGTTCTTATTTATGTGGAGAAAGCGATTCCCTTACTTTTCTATGGTTGGGCTGTTGGACTTATACCTAAATCCATAGTTTCAATTATACTTCCTTTATTCATTATTGCGTCTTTTATTGTCCATAGAAACAGTAAGGGGGAGCTTTCCTCCTTTATTCTTATTTTGATCCTATCCTTCTCTGTATTCACCTCAGCCTATGCCATAACAGAAAATGGCCAATGCATTCCCTTTTCCTCTCCCTCCTATCTAAGCGGTAAAGTGATATCCAATCCAAAAAGAAGAGGTTCCTCCTCCCTTGGGTATACTTTGGAAGTGGAAGCAATGGGAGATGGAAAGGGAAACTGGACGGAAGCCAAGGGTATGCTCTTCGTCATATCTCTTGTCGGAGACGAAGACTTTGGAGACAGCGTTCTTCTCTCCGGGACAGGAATGGATGGATATTTTCTTGCCAGAGGTACAATGGTCAGGGAGCGGAGCCCATGGGGAAGAGGACGACGGCGCATACTCTCACTTTTTCTCCGTTCCCTCTCTTCTGACGGCAGAAGCAGAGTCGCTTCCCTTCTTTTCTCCGGATCCACATTGGACGGCAACACAGAGCTGCAGGACCAGATGAAGAGCCTTGGCCTAAGCCATCTCTTTGCCTTATCGGGAATGCATCTAGGCTTCATTTCCCTTTTTTTAGGAGGAATACTGAGAAAAATGCTGGGAGAGAAAGGCGGAAAGATGGTCCTTTTCATTATTCTATTCCTGTTTGTTTACATAAATGGATTTACTTCCTCCCTGACCAGGGCCCTATTATTTCTTATCCTCTCCTCCTTCTTTGGCACCAGCTGGGGCTTTTCTCTATCCTTTCCTCTGCTCCTTATGTTCTTTCCATCCTGCTCTCGGGACTACGGAGCAATGCTTGGTTTTGTTTCACTCTCTGGAATCCTTATGGTTGGAGAAGTGAAGGAGAAGAATGCTCTTCTTCCCTTTATTGTTTCTGCATCAGCCCTGGCCACTTCCGTACCCTTCTCTCTAAAGCTATTCTCTCTTTGGACTCCTGTTGCCATTCTTCTTTCCATCCCTGGGACAATCATAGTGGAAACACTGTTTTTAATGGTATGTCTACAGATTTTCATTCCGAAACTAGATGTAATAATAAATTTAATATATGAAAGGATAGTATCATTACCTATTGAAAGCTTCAGGCTGGAGCAGAGGGACCTTTCATTATATTGGCCAATATTGGCTATAGTGATCCTTTATATTCTCCTTGGTTCCTATTTATCTTTCTTCAAGAGGTGGATTATCATTAGAGCATGTGGAATCTCAACTACGACAGCCCTAAAGAAATCGAAAGGGTCCTCTCCGAAAAGGGCCTTGCCATGACCAAGAAGTTTGGACAGAACTTTCTGGTCTCTCCTTCCGGCCGTGAAAAACTGGTGAAGCTTATGGAGCTGGAGGAAGGAATGAAGGTCTGGGAAATCGGACCAGGGCTGGGAGCCATCACACATATGATCCTTAAGGAGAATGTGGACCTCTATTCCTTTGAGATTGACCATGGCTTTGCCTCCCTTCTTAGTGGCCCTGCCTTCGGGGATGAAAGCAGGTTTACACTGGTGGAAGGGGATGCCTTGAAGACTCTCTTCAAGAAGAGGCTTCTTCCTCTTCCTGACCGCATAGTCGGAAACCTTCCCTATAATGTAGGCTCTGTGATGATTGCAAAGCTTATCGAGAATTCCTATCTCCCTCCACTTATGGTGTTCACTCTTCAGAAGGAGGTTGTGGACAGGATGACAGCAAAGACTGGGGAGGATGACTATTCCTCCTTCTCTGTGCTTACTCAGATAGATTATGAGAATAAGCTTATGCTGAAGCTCCCTAGAGGTTGCTTCTGGCCTCAGCCCAATGTTGATAGCGCTGTGGTGGTGATGAAGAGAAGAGAAAAGAGTCTGGTGGATGATACGCTGAGACCAGTGTTCATTCCCCTGTTAAGGGATATATTCCAGCAGAGGAGAAAGACAATAAGGAATAATCTCAACTCCTCTGAATATGGTAACCTTGGAAAGGATAAGGTTGAGGAAATCCTTTCCCTTTCAGGTCTCAGCGGAAATGAAAGGGCAGAGGCACTAAGCTGGGATAGCCTCTTGAAGCTCAGCGAAAGCGCAAAAGAGATAAAGTCTAGATGCTAGAAGGAATTGATCACATTATGTGGTCTATCCATTCATCCACTATGGCCATGGTTTCAGAGTTGACAGTGTTTTCTCCCTTCTTTCTTACGATGGTCACATGGCCGTTGCTTTCATCGCTTTCAACGATTCTGACTGTAAGAAGCTCCGAGTGGATCCTGTCCTTCTTCTTAAGCACTGAACAGTTCTCTATGCTCACTTCCTTATCGTTACTCCCTTGAAGGATAAGCATTGGTGTCTTGGATCTGTTGATTGTTTCGATGATGCTGCTGTCAGCAGTAGTGCCATGAAGAAGATACTGAATTGGAAAAAGGAAGATTTCGGCCAGGCGTCCAACTATTCCCATCCGTTTAGCGCACACATTCATTGCAGAGAAGGGAGAGCGGAAGGGCGCATAGGCAATGACAGCCTTTGGAGCAATATGGTCCAGGGCAGAGAATACTCCGTAGCCACCCATGCTGTGGCCTATGAGAAGGAGAGGAGAGTCCTGAGAAGCAAAATACTCCACAGCACTTGTTATGTCCTTTACAGCATCACGGAAACTCATGAAATGGCCGTTGCTCTTTCCATATCCTCTATATTCGAAGATCATGACCCTGTAGTCTTGATTCACGAAATGGAGAACTTCAGGCCTATAGTAATGGGCTGAGAGTCCCATGCCGTGGGCAAATACTATGGTGCCCTTCTTTCCTTCTTCGTTGAAGACTCTACCCTGGAGAGTATGGTGAGAGGAAGGAAAGGTTACCTCCCTTCCTTCATCCTCGCTCCATTCCACATACTTTTCAGGAGCAAAAAGGGCTTTGGTCAGGGAGAGACCTATGAATACATATATGAGAAATATTACAAGAATTATTGCCGTTATCATGGTGGTGATGATAGCAACAAAGAGGATGAAATATCAATTACTGCAGTTACATAATATGTATAAATTATTAATATAAAAAGAAATAATTATATTGTACAGCCTCGTTTCTGTCGCCATTTTCATGAGCTTTTTTCCTGATAAATAAAAGATCAGCTATAAAGACAGAACTGAAAATAGCGGTCGAAGGAAACGTTAGGCTTCACTCTAGAAGGAGTAGTATCATAGGACGAAAGCATCATTTGGGTAGGTACATCACACTGGAAAAGATGGAGCATAATATGCTTATTGTATTTTACAGCAAGTAAATCCATATCATCCAATCTTGAGCCATATAAGTAAAAAAAAGACCTTCCGCACCAGACGAAAGGTCTTCTTCTGACTTAGACGGTCAGTCTACAATCTTACCCATCTGAACCTTAGCGCAGGAAGCGGCATTGGATTCATCTGTGTCGATATGCATAGCAAGAGAGTAGGATGGGCTGACTCTGATGACAGTGTCGCCATAGATTGTCTTTCTGCCGTTCTCGTTCTCGATAAGGACAGAGACCAGATCTCCGTTCTTTACTCCAAACTCAACAGCATCCTTATCTGTCATGTGGATGTGTCTCTTGGCAACGATGACACCTTCCTCCAGCTCCACCTGTCCCTTAGGTCCGATGAGAGTGCAAGGTGCGCTGCCCTTTGTGTCTCCAGACTCTCTGATTGGAGCGTTGAGACCGATTGAGCGGGCATCTGTTGCGCTGAGCTCAACCTGATTGAGCTTTCTGCATGGTCCCAGGATGGAGACATTTGCGATCTCCTTCTTTGGTCCTACTACTGTTACTCTCTCATTGGAAGCGAACTGACCTGGCTGGGAAAGCTCCTTCTTTACTGTAAGCTGATATCCTTCTCCGAAAAGCTTTTCAAGTGTCTCCTGTGTCACATGGACATGTCTTGCACTTGTCTCTACCAAAAATTCTTTTGCCATTGGATTATTCCTCCGCATCTTTTATGGTCCTATTATCAGACAAAAGGGAATTAATCTCAACAAGAGAGGGAAGAAAGTTGGCCCCCTGGGTGTAAAAATTGAAGGAGTAAGGAAAGAAGGGAAGTGGAAAAATATGATGTTCCTTGCCATATGAAGGGTAAAAGAATTATCCTTTTCCCATGAGAATAGGAGTCTACGGTCTAGGCCGTTTCGGTTCGTTCTGGGCAGGAAGCCTTGCCACCACCCATAACGATGTTGTTGCATATTCACGCTCCCGTCATAGCTTGCCTGAGGGAGTAAGGAGTGGAAGCGAAGAGGAGGTGCTGACCTCTGATCTTCTCTTCTACTGTGTGGCCATATCATCCTTTGAAGAGGTCCTGGCCTCCACAGCTTCCAAGATAGGCCCAGACACAATAGTGATGGACACCTGTTCGGTCAAGAAATATCCCATGGAATGGATGAAAAGACATCTTTCCCCTTCCCAGTACCTTATGGGAACCCATCCTATGTTTGGTCCTGACAGCGCCAAGAATGGCATGAAGGGTCTTCCTTTAGTAATGTGTGCCATGGGCGAGAAGGACCAGAGATATGAAAAGGTTAAAAACCTTTTTCTGGACATGGATCTCCGTGTCATTGAGATGACAGCAGATGAACACGACAGGGATGCCGCCTTCTCCCAGGGAGTCACCCATTTCATAGGAAGGGTGCTGAAGGAAATGGATGTCCAGGACAAGGAGATTGCCACCAAGGGATACAAGTCCCTGCTGGAAATAGTGGAGCAGACCTGTAATGACCCATTGCAGCTTTTCTATGACCTGCAGCGCTACAACCCCTACACTAGAGATATGAGACACTCCCTGCGCATCGCACTGGAGAATGTTGGATACAGACTGGAAAATGGAGAGAAGGCGTGAACGTATATATCTATACTCTTGGCTGTCGTCTCAACCAGTGTGAAAGCGAAGCCATTGCCGACAGCTTCGCCAAGAATGGCTTTTCTGTACTGCAGAGTCATGAGGATGCAGATATAGTTGTGGTGAACAGCTGCACCGTCACATCCAAGGCAGAGCAGAAGGCAAGGCGAATGATCAGGCTTTTCTCCAAAAGCGCCAAGGCTGTAATCGTTACAGGCTGCTATGTGGAGGTTTCTGGTGAGGAAGTCTCCCGTCTTGGGGAGAATGTAGTAATATTCTCCCTCAGGGAGAAAGCTGACCTTCTTTCTCTTCCCTCCCATATCCTTTCCTCAGCTCTTCTTGGTATGGATACTCTCGACAGCGTGAGAAGCTTCCCGAAAAAGGAAAGGAGTCCCTTCGATTTCGACGCCCAGTCCTTTGCATACCATTCCCGGGCCTATCTCAAGATCCAGGATGGTTGTGATAACTCCTGCGGCTACTGCCGTACCACCATCGCCAGAGGTGAAAGCAGGTGGCTTGATGGGGATGAAGTGGTGAAAAGAGTGAAGGCTCTGGAAGCAGAAGGCTTCAGGGAGATCATGCTTACAGGAGTGAATCTCACCAACTATGACCATACAGGAGACGGGCTTGGAGGCCTAATGGAGAAAATCCTCAGAGAATGCGGGACTAATATCAGATTCCGTCTCTCCTCCATGGAGCCTGACCATGTGGACGATAGACTTTTGGATGCAATCAGCGACTACAGGGTCTTCCCCCACTTCCACATTCCTATCCAGACCGCTTCAGACAGAGTGCTGAAGATAATAGGAAGAAACTACTCCATAGACCATGTGGAATACATCATCAGAAGACTAAGGGAAATCAAGGATGATCCATTCATTGCCTGTGATGTAATTGCAGGCCTTCCTGGAGAAAGGGAGGAAGACTGGAAAATCACCTATGACTTCCTGGACAGAAATGATTTTGCAGCAATGCATGTATTTCCATATTCTCCCCGTCCAGGTACTCCTCTCTATTCCTCCCCACTTAAGATAGAGGAAAGGGTAAGGGACGAAAGGGCCAAGGAACTGAGGAAGCTAAGCGAGCGCCAAAGCAGAAGCTACCTTATGAGACAGCTGGGTAAGAAGGTGGAGATTCTTGCGGAGAAGAATGGTTCAGGAACCACAGGAAACTATCTGAAGGCAAAGATAATCCCCTCCCACAATACTGATATAGTGGAAGGGGAGCTGTACTCAGGAATTATCACTTCCGTGTTTCCTATCGAGGTTTCCGTTGAATGATCTTGGTCTCTGTTCCTGAAGGAAGAACTCTTGAGTAGGGAGGAATATCTTCCTTCACCCAGGCGTTGGATCCTACTACAGAGTGGTCTCCTACAGTTATGGGGCCCAGTACCGAAGCGTTGGCATATATGGTCACATGGTCTCCGATGGTAGGGTGTCTTTTGATGTCTCTCAGGAGCATGCCACAGGCGTCCTTTGGGAAAGACAGGGCTCCCAGGGTAACCCCCTGGTATATCTTTACATAGCTTCCTATGACAGTAGTCTCTCCGATTACCACTCCAGTTCCATGGTCTATGAAGAAGTGGTCCCCGATGGTGGCCCCAGGATTGATGTCTACTCCTGTCTTGCTGTGTATCTCTTCATTGAGCATTCTGGGAATGTAAGGAACTCCAAGGTTGTGGAGGAAATGGCCCAGCCTATGGACAGCAATGGCCTTGAAGCCTGGATAGGAAAGAATGATTTCAGACACATTCTTAGCTGCAGGGTCTCCCATGAAGCCGGCTTCAGCATCCATCTTCAGCATGGACCTGATCTCCGGAAGGGCAGAAAGGAGAGCTCCTGTAGCCTCCCTGGCCTTCTTGGAAGCTTCCTCCCTGGAAATGATTGTTCTCCAGGAAATCTTTGAAGACTGGTACAGGAGATCTGAAAAGGCCTCCATGTGCCTTGATATGACTCCCTTGAGCATCAAAGGAGAAGAAAACTCTTCTCCTCCAGGAAAGAGAAGGGAGAAGTATTCATCTATAAGCTTCTTGATATCCTCTCCGGAAGGAAGAAGGAGGTTTCGCTCCTCAAAGGAGCCCTTGGTCCTTTCAAAGGAGTCGAAGTAGGAATCGAGATATGGAGAATAGTCGAACTTCATGGAAATATAATAACGAAAAGTTCATGGTTGGAATAGGCTAGGATTAAAACCTCCATCCCTTATGGATCTTATTTTCCTGCACTGACGCCATTGCTCTTTTGCAAGGAAAAATCTTGTGTCACTGATTAGTGAAATCTTCCAACAAAAAGCCCCAGAGCAGCAGGTGGAACCAGGGCTTTGGGGTAGAAGGGGGAACAAGGATGTGGTCGTTTCAGAATCAGTCTTCCTTCTCTCTTGAGGAAAGCTTCTTCCTGAGCTTTTCA
>JAEDOD010000066.1 GCA_016302165.1 Sphaerochaetaceae bacterium | reverse complement strand
TTGCACATGATCCAAATATCGTTTCGGAAGCCTACATGGAAGATCATCTGAGTGTCATATGCAGTAGAGATAAAGGTTGGAAACAGGGCCAGGTTGTTTCCATAGAAGATTTTCAAAGACAGCGATTCCTATTGCGAGAAATAGGCAGCGGCACACGAGAGGTGTTTGACCGTGTAGTTGAACAGGCCGGTATCCACATTACACCAGTATGGGAAGCAATGAGCACAACAGCACTGGTAAATGCTGTAATCAATGGCTTAGGAATTGCCGTATTACCGCATCGAATGATTCTTCCTGCTCTGAGGCAAGGCTTAGTTTGTACTGTCAAAGTGGAGGGACTGAGTTTCAGCCGTAATTTCCACATAATCTATCATAAAGATAAATTCTTAACAGCCTCTGCCAAGCGATTTATTAATTTGTGCAGAGATTTTGAGATTGATTATCCCTTGCCTTGTTATAACGGATTGTACTAGAAAAAACCGGGCCGTATTTCTGTCACATGAATGTAGTCCTTACATCACTAATAAGGATTTTTAGGATATATAATGCGAAGCGACATCCCTTAGGAGGATTTCAGATTCTTGGATTCTACAGGAAACTTTGAAGAAATCATACATCAAGCATGAAGCAATGGAATAAGCAAAAGGAGATCACACTCATAGAATGGAAATTACAGCCTAAGAGTTTATGAGATAAAGCTATGGGATGAAACGGAAGCTAATTACATGATTTATCCATATCAACACATCCATCTATGGAAACTAATAGAGACTCCCGTATCTATAGAGAAAAGACTTTAAGCGGACCAAAGACCAGTTGCACCCCAATCCACGGATAACAGAAAGGCAAAGTGCCTCTAATTACTGTTTGCGTTTCAATCCTTGACATTCCAAGCACATCGCACCATCCATACTGCCTATATTGCACACGTGAATAACGAATCTCTCGATATTTTTCCGACGCTTGGAGAATTATTTTTCCGACGATTGGCTAAGCGTACTCCGTCAAATCGAAAAACTTGCGCCAGGAAATCAACTTCTTCGCTTCATATGCATCCATCATATGAATGGAACAATCTTGGTGTCACCAAAGTTGAGAAAGCTTGAGAACGCCACCAAGGCATACAAGGACCTGAATAGAGTGGCCATGATGAAGATAAAGGACGGAGGAATCATCGCCACTTTCTCCTCTATGGAGCCATGACCAGAGAAAACTTCCTCCTGACCTTAAGCTGGGCTGCCAGCGATGCAGGCGTTGAGATCCAGGTTCTGGAGACCCTTTCCCAAAGCCCTGACCATCCCCAGCGTCTTTCATTTCCTGAAAGCCAGTATCTCAAGGGTTTTGTGTTGAGGGTCATAAAGTGAAGAAATCCCGGGTCGCCCCGGGATTCTATAGTCATTCCTGATTCTTTTCGCCTTCAGGCTCTTCTTCCTTTTTTTCTGAGAAGACAGCGTCTTCTACACCGTTTTTTGCTTCTTCCTTATGGCAATGATGTCTTCTGCCGCATTTCTCAATGGAGCCGAAAAGGCCGAAGCCCCAGAAGGTTCCCATGGCAAGAAGAATGATTGGTGCCAGGTAGTCCATATCAAAGGTGCCGGGACGAGTTGCCCTTACGGTACCGAATACTGTGTCATAGACGCTGACAGATGGAAGTGTAATGGCCATTACTAAACACACTACAAGAGCAATGGCTGATAGAATTGCAAAAATAAGAGATAAGGTCTTCAATCTGGAATTGTTGATCATTTTATTGCCTCCACCATCAATTTAGCTTCAGTTTTCCTTGCCTTCAACAAAGGGAGGGCAAATCACAGAAACTCTATTCAAAGCCTTCACCAAATTGACATATATTCCAAAGAAAACAGGGTTTAAGACGCAAAAACGGCACAGTTTCCTGTGCCGTCCTTCCTAAATCAGAAGAATTAGAATGCTGCGTTAAGCCATTCGATTCCGTCAATCTGGATTGCGAAATATGGAGCAGACTGGAAGTAGGATTCGTGGAATGCACCATCGAATACAGCTTCTTCTGAATCTGGTGTGAAGTCACCATTTGTGTCGAGAGCGAATGCGTTCTTAAGCTCAGCTCCGCCAACTGTGAATGTAGATGTGTCGAATACCTGGATTTCGCCAGAAGCGATCTTAGCCTCGACTTCAGCAAGCTTTTCCTTTGTTCCAGGAGCTGCGATTGCTTCGTTAAGCTCTGTTACTACAACTTCACCCCTGCTCATCTCACCGCAGTAGTCAGATGGGTTCTCTACACCATTGATGTAGTTAGCGATGAATGTGTAGAAGTAGTTGGTCCAGTCGATTCTGCAGGAAAGGAGGGATGCCTTAGGAGCAACAGCTGTCATGTCGTTGTTGTAACCTGTGTGGAATACGCCTCTCTCCTGAGCTGTTGTAGCTGGAGTTGTGTTGTCAGAGTGCTGGCTGATCATGACAGCGCCCTTGTCGATGAGAGCCTTTGCAGCTTCAGCTTCAAGAGTTGGGTCTGACCATGAGCCGACGAACTGTACCTTCATTGTTGCGCTTGGACATACGCTTCTTGCGCCAAGGTAGTAAGCTGTCATACCGGAGATTACTTCTGCGAAGGAGAATGCACCGACATAACCGATGACTGCCTGGTCAGCTTTGATCTTTCCTGTATCGATGAGTTCCTGGAGCTTGAGACCAGCTGCAACACCTGCTACATATCTGCCTTCGTAGATAGCTGCGAATGCGTTATATGTGTTGTCTCTGCCGTCTGTCTGGGAACCGCAGTTTGTAAGGGAGATGAAAGTTACTTCTGGGAACTCGTCAGCTGCCTGCTGCATATACTGCTCAAAGCCGTAGGAGTTGTTGAAGATGACTTCACAGCCTTCTGCTGCAAGAGCGAGGTTAGCATCGACACAGCCTGCATCTTCCTGGATGTCTCTCTTGACGGAAAGCTCTACATCGTAGCCATCAGCCTTGAGTTTGTCGATTGCAGCGTTCATACCGTTCATGAAGTTATAGGTATAACCCTGGTCATTTTCGCTTCCGATTACTACGAAACCGATCTTGGTAGCCTTCTTCTCTGCAGGAGCTTCACTGGAACCCTGAGCGAAGAGGGAGAAGCACATGAGAAGTGCGAGTGCGATTACGAGAGTTTTTTTCATTGTTTTCTCCTATTTTCTGCCTTTCGGCGGAATATACATTGATGATACTTTTCAACTTTACAGTGTGTAAAGTGATTTTTTACGCAATTATTGCCTTTTATATTAATGCTTTACAAAAATCACATTATACTTTCCCCCTCTCCTGGGAAGGAGAGAGGAAAAAATTCACTATCTGTCTTCCCTGAAATAGTTGAGGCCAAGGGCTGCAGGAGGCTGCTTATCCTTGCTGTTACGCATGCTGGTAACAACAAGAACAATGAGAGTAACCACGTATGGCAGCATCTTGTAGAGCTCTGTAGGGAAGAATGGAAGGAGGACTCTGAGGTACATGATCTTCAGTGCGCCGAAGAGGATGGCTCCCCAGATTGCATTCAGCGGTCTCCACATGCAGAAGATTACCAGGGCCACAGCAAGCCATCCGATTCCTCCAAGGGATGCTTCATTCCATGTACATCCACCTGTGGTCATGACATATACCATACCGCCGACAGCAGAGATTCCTCCACCGATGGTTGTAGCCACATAGCGATACTTGGTCATGTTGATACCTGCGGCATCTGCTGTTACAGGAGACTCTCCTACTGCCCTCAGGTAGAGGCCTGTCTTGGTCTTCTGGAAGAAGAGATGCATCAGGATGGCCATGATGATGGCAATATAGAAGAAGAATGGCTGACCGAAAAGCACTGGGCCGATGAATGGAAGGTTCTTCATGAAAGAGGGGAATGGAACAAAGGAGAAGGCTTCCTTCAATGGGTTTGAAAGGGTGACGAAGCCGCCTACAATGTGTCTCATGTATTCACCGGCAAACTTTGCAACACCAGTACCGAAGATGGTAAGTGCAAGACCTGTTACGTTCTGGTTTGCCCTGAGGGTAATGGTGATGAAGGAGAAGAGAAGACCTGCGATGGCACCGATGGCAAAGGAGGAGAGGACAGCACATATTATGGCCACAAGACCATTGGATGCACCTACTCCCACAGCTGCCTCATAGGCATAGGCTCCTGCAAGGCCGAAGGCTCCACCCATATACATGATTCCTTCAACTCCAAGGTTGAGGCTTCCAGACTTCTCTGTGAGGATCTCACCGAGAGTTCCGAACATCAGAACAGTTCCGAAGCTGCCAGCTGCAGCAAGAAGAGCTACTAGGGTATTCATGCCTTTACCTCCTTTTTGGACTTGGTCCTGAATGTCATCCTGTAGTTGATGAAGAATTCGCAGCCAAGCATACAGAAGAGAAGGATACCTGATACAATCTCACTGATTGCAGAAGGAACTCCAAGCACCTGCTGAAGATAGCTTGAACCTACTGTGAGCACAGCAAGGATAAGGGAGATCACTATCATTGCAAAGGCATTGAGATGACCAAGCCATGCAACAGTGATAGCTGTAAATCCTACTCCGTTGGCAACGTTGGCTGTAATTGTCTTGTTCTGGCCGGAAACCAGGATGAAGCCTACGATTCCGCAGATGGCACCGGAAACCAGCATGGTCCTGACCATGACCCAGCCCACGTTCATGCCAGCATATCTGGCTGTGTTGTAGCTGTCGCCGATGACAGCAATTTCATATCCCTGCTTGGTGAAGTTCATGTAGATGTGCATCAATACTACTATCAGAAGTACGATTATCCAGCCCACATGGATTCCAAAGACGGAAGGCAGAAGAGCATTCTTGTTGAAGAGAGGAATCTGCTGTGTTCCTGGTCTTCCTTCCCAGGGACCACCCTGGAGCCAGGAGATGATGCCAATGGCGATGTAGTTCATCATGAGAGTGAACAGTGTCTCGTTGGTGTTGTACTTTGCCTTGAAGAAGCCTGGAATGGCAGCCCAGATGGCTCCGCCTATGGCTGCAGCGAAGAACATGACCAGAAGAAGAGGCACATGTGGAAGCTTGGTGGCGAACTTGATTGCAAAGAAGGAAGCGAAAATGGCTCCTGCCGTAATCTGGCCTTCACCTCCGATGTTCCAGAATCTCATCTTGAAACAAGGTGCGATTGCCAATGCACATCCCAGAAGAGGGATTGCAGACTTGATGGTCTGCTTTAAGTAGAAGGATGTTCCGAAGGAACCCTTGAGGATCACTGCATATGCAGCGAAGGGGTTATTTCCTGTAATGATGATTGGAAGGCTTCCAAGAATAAGAGCTACAAAGATGGAGCCTATTCTGATGGCCCAGGCCTTCTTCGGGTCCATATCATCTCTTTTTGACAGTCTCACCAGAGGCGCCTTGACTACCTCTTCTTTTTTGATTTTGGTATCTTCAGCCATTATCATGCCTCCTTTCCGCCGAGACTGGTCATCATGAGACCTACCTCTTCCTTGGTTGTGGTTCTGGCGTCAACTATTCCGCTGACCTTTCCTCCGCAGAGAACAAGTATTCTGTCGCAGAGTTCAAGAAGAACATCAAGCTCCTCTCCTACGTATATGACAGCCACACCCTTCATCTTCTGCTCCGTGAGAAGGTTGTAGATTGCGTAGGAAGTGTTGATGTCCAATCCTCTTACAGCATATGCAGTCAGGAGAACATTTGGCTGGGAAGCAATTTCTCTTCCTACCAATACTTTCTGGATGTTTCCACCACTCATTCTTCTTACAGGGAATTCTGTGCTTGGAGTCACCACTTCCAGATCCTCCCAGATCTTGTTGGCAAGCTTTTCAGGATCCTTCTTGTTGAAGAAGATGGATTTTCCATTCTTCCAGGAACGGAGCATCATGTTGTTGGTCATGCCCATGGAGCCCACAAGACCCATACCAAGTCTGTCTTCAGGAACGAAGGCCATACCTACTCCAAGCTGTCTGATCTTCATAGGAGGGAGACCTACCAGGTTCTTCTTCTCTCCACTTTCCGGATCGATATACTCGATGGTTCCAGACTTGATGGGATAAAGGCCTGTCATACATTCCAGAAGCTCCTTCTGACCGCTACCGGCAATAGCTGCAACGCCCAGAATTTCTCCTCCATTGGCTGTAAAGGAGACATTATCCAGTCTGGTGATGCCTTCGCCATCCACACAGGACAGACCCTTGATTTCAATGCGAGGCTCTGGAGATGGATACTTGGGCCTGTCGATATTCAGCGTTACAGAGTGGCCTACCATCATGTCTGTAAGCTTCTGGGGGTTGGTTTCGGATGTGTTGACAGTTCCGATGTACTTACCCTTTCTAAGGACGGCCACCTTATCGGAAATGGCCATGACTTCAGCAAGCTTATGGGTGATGATGACAATTGCCTTGCCGTCAGCCCTCATGTTTCTCAGGACATCAAAAAGCTTATCTGTCTCCTGGGGAGTAAGGACAGCTGTAGGCTCGTCGAGAATCAGGATGTCTGCACCTCTATAGAGAACCTTTACAATCTCTACAGTCTGCTTCTGGGAGACAGACATATCGTAGATCTTCATCAATGGATCGATATCGAAGCCATACTTACTGCATATCTCCCTGACCTTTTCATTGGTGCTTCCAATGTCCATCTTCTCATCTTCCAGACCAAGGATGATGTTCTGGGCAGCCGTAAATACATCTACAAGATGGTAGTGCTGATGGATCATGCCGATGCCATAGGAGAAGGCATCCTTAGGGGAACGTATGGTGATTTCCTTACCGTCGGCATAGATCTGTCCTTCGTCAGGCTGATATATACCGCTGAGCATATTCATAAGGGTAGTCTTTCCACTTCCGTTTTCGCCCAGGAGGGAAAGAATCTCCCCTCTTCTGATATCAAGGGAAATGCTATCATTGGCAACTACCTTGCCAAATCGCTTGGTTATCCCCTTCAATTCAATTGCGCTTCTTTCCTGCACTTTTATCTCCAATTCGGGAATAACTGATCAAAGACCCCCGATATCCAATAATATCATTCGATTTTTTCAGTCTGCAACAAAAAACAACAGATTCAGAATAAGAAAAGGCGGGATGAACCCGCCATTATGCTCAGAGTGCCACTGTAACCTCGATTTCAACCTTGCCGCCCTTGGCCATCTTTGTCACCTCAACGGCAGCTCGGGATGGCAGAACAGGGGAAGATGAAAGCTCTGAAGCATAAACCTTATTCACTTCACTAAAGTCGTTGAAGTCTGAAAGATATACCACAGCCTTGACGATGTTCTCCATCTTTGCTCCTGCTTCCTTCACTACAGCCCTGATGTTCTTGAAGATCTGTACTGTCTGCTCTGCAGCGCTCTCTCCCTTAAGCTCTCCTGTTGCTGGATCGATGGCAAGCATTCCGGAAATGAAAAGGAAGCCGCCAGCCTTTACAGCCTGGGAATATGGACCCAAAGCCTTTGGTGCATCAGGTGTATCTACTCTTTCGATCATCTGTTATTTCCTCCATTTAGATATTCCATTATATCACTGGGGCTCTCTGCCCTAAGTCTATCCCTCGTGTTCTCCCTATCGAAGCCGAAGCCCCAGGTGACAGGGAGGAAATCAACTCCTGCCCCCTTTGCCCCCACTTCATCGTTGATGGTGTCACCGACCATAAGGGTTTCATCCCTCTCCACTCCCAGAGCTTCCATGGCCATTTCTATTACTCTGGCCTTTGTGCATCCAGCATCCTTTCCTGGACCTGAGATGTAGTCGAAAAGATCATATATTCCAAGATTCCTGCAGCACTCTTCAGCAAGATTCTTCATCTTGTTGGTGGCCACAGCTGTCTTGTATCCATTCTTTCTCAGGGTCTCAAGAAGCTGAGGAATACCATCATAGAGATGCATCATATACATTCCTTTGGAAGCGTAGAGCACACGATATCTGTCTACACACCACCCGATCTTCTCCTCCGGAACTGAAAAGGTTATCCGAAAGCAGTCTGAGAGAGGTGGGCCGATGAATCTTCTCAGATAATCGCTGGTGTAGAGGGAAGTGTCATAGCCAATGGCCCCCACTGTTTCAAGGGCACATTCCATGATTCCTTCACTGCTATCGGCCAAAGTGCCGTCAAAATCAAAGAGAATTGCTTTCTTCATCAACTATCTCCAGTACTTTATCAAATATATTGCTGGAGGTAGCCACAACCTCCACCCCATTTTCTCCGCAATCCTTAAGCCTCACCTTTCCTCCTGCCTCCCTGACAATCAAGGCTCCTGCAGCATAATCATAGGGATTAAGGCCCATTTCGTAGTAGGAGGCACATCTTCCGGAAGCCACATAACACAGAGAGCAGGCTGCGGAGCCAATACTTCTTGCGTCAGTGAAGACAGAGTAGAACTTCACCATTCTTTCCATATACTCAGCCATAAGATGGTGACGCCTATGGGGAGGAACCAAAAGGGCAAGGGTCCTTGAGTAATCATTCTCTTCTATGGTGTGGATAGGCTTATCTCCAAGGAAAGCCCCGCCGTTTCTAATTGCCCAAAAGAGCTCCTTCTGTCGGGGAACATAGACTACGCCAAGGGCATATCCATCCTCATCCTCGAAGGCTATGGATACTGTATAGTTGGGAAAGGAGCACATATAGTCCACAGTGCCGTCAATGGGATCCACCACCCAACGCCTAAGGCTATCCCCACTTTTTCCGCTTTCTTCTCCATACCAGCCGTCGAGGGGGAAATTGGCCCTTACTTCATCATAGATCAGCTTCTCAACTTTCCTGTCTGCCACTGTGACAAAGTCATTGGAGGCCTTCTCCTCCACTTTTCCTGAAAGCTCCTCATGGGAAAGAAGAAAGTCTCCAGCCTTCAGGGCTACAGCCTTGGCAAAGGCCAATCTTCTTTCCACTTCCCTATTTTCCATCACCTCTTCCTCATCTGTTCACCGATGTAGGTGACTCTTTTCCAGTCGGAAGCTGAGAAGGTTTCCCTGGAAATGGTCTTCTCCATGGCCTCCTCCACTGTATAGGAAGAGTTGATATATACGATTACAGCCTTCCAGGTGTCCATATCACGGGAATACATTACACCGCCGGCATTGTTCAACAGCTCTGAAAGCCTCAGGTCATCCCTTATGGAATCGTGGGCAAGAAGAATGGAAAGGGAGTAGTCGACAATATTGAAAAGCTTGTCCTTTCCCTCCACCTGCTGCCTATTCCAGCAGCTCTGGATTATTTCTTCAAGCTCCTCCAGGGTTCCACTGTCTGAAGAGCGGATGAAGGAGGCGAATGCTGAGTCTTTTCCAAGCTCCTTGTATATGGAATACACGATGCCTTCAGCCTTCTCTTCTATTTCGTCATCGACTTCCTCTTCCTCTACGCTTTCTATTTCCAGAGGACTCTTGTCTTCAAGAACAATTGCCTCCTCTTCCTTTTCCTCTTCTGGCTCTGTCACTTCAGGGAGGGCTTCATCCTCTTCCATATCCTCCAGTCCCAGGGCAGAGAAAAGGGAGTCGCAGAAACTCTTATTGCTGTCTGTTTCACTATTTTTCGGCTCTTCCGGTACGCTTTCTCCCTTCTCTTCCTCCTTCTCCTGGCTTTGAGGCTCTTCTTCACTGTAGAGCTCTTCAGGTAGAGGAGACGGAGAGTCTTCCATCATGAAGACATTTCCTTCTTCTTCCGCTACAGCGTTTTCGTTCTGCAAGGAAGGCTCTTCCTCCTTGTATTCTTCAGCTACAACAGGATGCTCCTTTTCCAGAGGAAGCTCTCCGTTTAGAGAAGAATCCTCTTCACACTCTGGAGCAAAAACTTCAGGGCCCATTGATTCTTCAGTGCTGTCTACGTCATGGATGGAAGATTCATTTTCCTTCTCGCTTCCCTCTTCCGCCTTAGTCTCCTCACTTTCAAAAAGGGCTGGAGGCTCTTCAGAGAGAGGAGAAGATTCTTCACTCTCCCTTTCCATTTCTGTTTCAGCTTCTTCAGATGGATCAGAAACATCTTCTCTATCCATTGTTTCTTCCTGATCTTCTTCCGGGTCTTCTTCCGTCTCTCCGCTCTGC
>JAEDOD010000065.1 GCA_016302165.1 Sphaerochaetaceae bacterium | reverse complement strand
CACAATGTGGCCATCCATGAAGTTTCCGCCGTGGCTGCGATAACTGAAGGCATCTATGCAGTAGGTGGCTTTCCTAGAGTCAGCGGATTCGAAACCATTCCTTCCAGATTTGTGAGAAGAAGTGAAGATGGCTTTGTTTCTGATGACTTCTCAGATGAAATCTGCCTTGTAATCGACAAAGGGGAGAGCACTGTAATGATATGCGGCTGCTCCCATCCTGGAATCACAAATATGGTGAAGCATGTGTTTTCCCTCTTTAAAAAGCCTGTTTCAGCTGTCTTCGGAGGAATCCATCTCAATGAGGCAGACCAGAAGAGAATGGACGAGACCATGGGGGCCCTGTTCTCCATGGGGCTCAGCACAGGAGGCTTCTGCCACTGCTCTGGAGACAGGGCGGAGGAGGTCTGCGTTTCTTCCGGTCTCAAGGCTTGCCATCTGGCTGTAGGAGATACCATTTTTATCTGAGGTCCATATGCTGCTTGAAACCTTTGCTGATGAAATAATTGAGATGGTATCCAGTTTCCTTCCTGAAAGGACCGTAAACATTATGGATACCTCAGGCATAATAATTTCCAGTACGGAAAAGGATAGGATAGGAACCTTCCATAAGGGTGCTGAAATAGCTGCAGCCACAGGTAAGACAGTAAACATTACTGAGGAGACGGTAGGAAATTATCCAGGAGCCAAGAAAGGCACCAACGTTCCTTTGTTTGTAAACGGAAAGATAATAGGAGTCATTGGAATCTTCGGAAACCCTGAGGAGATAAAGACCATCGTCTCCTTTGTGGAGCTATATGTGGAGAAGTATTACCAGCTTGAAGCCTTGGCTATTCCCAGACTCAGGGATAGCGAGATGAAGCAGAGGCTGTTGAAGGAAATGGTGATGCCTACCGGTAGCGACAGCATCAGGCTGATTCTGGAGAAGCTTGGAATTACTCTAAGCTTTCCTATGGAATGTGCTGTGTTCTCTCCATATGGCGGTGAAAACAGGGCAGAGTGGGAGAAATCCATCCTGGAGATCCTTGTAAAGGAGAAGATTCTGTGGCCTGACGATATCTATGGCTTTATGGGAGGCAGACTGGTACTGTTCAGAAACTTCGGCCATTCGTCAGCCTTGGAGGATGAACTGAAGAACAGTCCAATCCTGTCCATAGGAAGAGTTTCCATTGGAGACAAGGCCTCGACACTGGAGGAGATTCCCACGACATACAATAAAGCCAGCATCCTGGATAGCCTCCAGGATAAGCCTATTTCATCCATGCTCAACTTCAGTGACAGGGCCAGGTTTGTGGTATACAAAGCCCTTATGGCTGACGATGAATATGTGACAGGGAAGCTTTCAAAGCTTGAAAAGGAACTGAAGGAAGAGGAGCTGGAAGAGGTGATGAGGACCGCAGAGGCCTATTACCGTA
The DNA here is from genome assembly GCA_016302165.1 of Sphaerochaetaceae bacterium. Lineage (GTDB taxonomy): Bacteria > Spirochaetota > Spirochaetia > Sphaerochaetales > Sphaerochaetaceae > Ornithospirochaeta. Next base: position 8,672 of record JAEDOD010000065.1, on the reverse strand, counting down.
ATGGACACAGCATAGTGAAAGCATCTGAGGAGGTTTTCATCCATAAGAATACCCTCTGGTACAGAATGAACAAGCTTTTTGATGTGCTGGCCATTACAGAATGCAATGACTTTGAAAAGGAGCTTCTGGTATCTATGGTCCTTGCTGAATATAGGAGAAAGAAGGGATTTAGATCCCTTAAAAAATAGGAGGAGAACGTGTCAACATTCTTATTGTTTGCTCTTATCATCGTTTCTGTCGTATTGATGATTTTGGCCATCTCAAAGCTGAAGATGCATCCATTTATCGTCATGACAGTCATCGCAATCCTTTGTGGTGTCATTGGAGGCTGGCTATTCCCAGAGACAGGTCTTACCCTTTCTGAGGTAATAAATAAGGTCAACTCAGGCTTCGGATCCATTATGACCAGCATCGGTATCGTGATCCTCTGCGGAACCATCATCGGTACCATTCTTGAGAAGACAGGCGCAGCCCTCACCATGGCCAACGCCATTCTTAAGGTTGTAGGAAAGAAGAACAGCGTAGTTGCAATGGGTGCCATGGGCTACATCACAGGTATCCCTGTATTCTGCGACTCAGGATTTGTTGTACTCTCTCCAATTTCCAGAGCTCTTGCACAGCAGTCCAACACATCCCTTGCAGTTATGGCTACAGCTCTCTCCGGTGGACTCTATGCAACACATTGTCTCGTTCCTCCAACACCAGGCCCTATCGCCATGGCAGGAACACTGGGTGCTGACCTTGGCCTTACAATTCTCGTAGGTCTTCTGGTCTCCATTCCAGCAGTATTGGTTGCAATCATCTGGGCAAAGAAGGTCTCTTCCACCATCCATATTGAAGCCAACAGCGAATACACTCTTGAAGAGCTGCAGAAGAAGTATGGAAAGCTCCCTGGAACACTCCAGAGCTTCGCTCCAATTCTTCTTCCTATCATCCTTATCGGTATTGCTTCCGTAGTCTCCATCCTCGGAGCCACAGGTGTAGTTGCAAATATCTTCACCTTCCTTGGAAAGCCAGTTGTGGCCCTCCTTATTGGTGTATTCCTTGCAATCGGCATGATTCCAAAGCAGGAGAAGGCCAATACTCTCTCATGGGTTTCCTCCGGTATTACAGACAGCGCAGCTATTCTGGCAATCACCGGTGCTGGTGGAGCTTTCGGTCAGATTCTCAAGGCTCTCCCAATCCAGGCTTCCATCCAGGGTCTCTCTTCAACAGGTCTCGGTATCTTCGTTCCTTTCATCATTGCATGTATCTTCAAGCTCAGCATGGGCGCAAGCACAGTTGCAATGATCACAACAGCTTCCATTATGGTTCCTCTCATGGAGACCATGGGCTTTGCTTCTTCACTGGGAAGAGTTCTGGTTGTAATGGCAATTGGAGCCGGATCAATGGTCGCATCCCATGCCAACGACTCCTACTTCTGGGTCGTATCCCAGTTCTCAGACATGAAGACAGAGGAAGCCTACAAGGCTCAGACAGGTATGACAGCTGCCATGGGTATCACAATCATCATCGTGCTCTTTGTGGTATCACTCTTTGTCTGATGGGTTATCCATCTTCTTGGGGGCTTCGGCCCCCTTTTCCTTTAAAGGAACGGGACAGGTCTCCCTGTCCCGTTGGGGTAAGATGGTTAAAATAGATGAAAAAAAACTGTCGCTGTCATTCCTCCTTGTATAACAGAACTTTGTCTACACCATTAAGAACGCAGTTTTTTCATTTTTCGTATTGGTTTTCTGAAAAAAAGTTTGATCAATTTCGTTTTTTTTCTGTCTCAACGCAGAAAGTCCATGGAAAATGAAGGCTGAGGATTCACTGTCTTATCTGGATTGTGCCGCCACCTATGGTTCCAGTTCTATTTGAATAATCGAAAACTTCCTTCTTCATTCCGTTCAAGGCTAAGGCAAGACGGATATATCCCTGTCCTTTCATGGTTTCGAAGATTCCTGCACCTGTAAGGGAATAACCATAGAAATCTGTGTTGTCATCCACTTCCTTTCCCTTTTCGTCTGTTATGAGATAGCTCTTGAAGCCTATGAAGTCTGTAGTGAAGTGGGCGCCGATCCTGATTGTGGAGTGGTCCTCTATAGTGTATCTGAGCCCCATATCCACATCTCCTCCAAGAATTGCGTGGGAGGAGGTTACTGTGTTTCCTGTGTCCTTGTCGACATCCACCCTGTGGCCGAAGTCTCCTGAGATTCCATATCCCAGATAGACCATTGCTTCTTCTCCCATGAAGGAGCGGTACGCGGGGCCTATGGTGAGAAGGAATCTCCACTCCTTTCTGAAGTCATCTGTAATGGATTTTGTGGTGGAGACCACCGATTCCCCTTCGCTTCCAGTGATGGGAATTGATGGGTCTAGAGGCTTCTCTTCCTCGTCTGTCTTCTCACTGGGGGAGGAAGTATCATCGACAACAGGAGGATTCTCCTGTGGATTGGTTATGGCAGGAGGAATATCTGGAAGAGAATTTATGTCTGTAGGAGTCTCTGTTTGAGGAAGGCTCAGATTACTCTGGGCTGTGGAAGGGAAGGTTGGGGTATCAATAGGGGAAGGAGAAAGGATACTGATATTTCTATTCTCCATTTCGCTTTCTTCCATTTCCCCAGAAGGCTCTGATGAGGTTTCCTTCTCTTCTTCCTTATTCTCGTTATCGGTGGCTGTCGGGCTTTCCTCCGGAAGCAGGTTAAGGTAGCCGAGAATGGTATCGAAAGGAGTCTGAAGGCCAAGACGTATATAGAAACCCTTTTTGCTTTGGCCGATAAAGCCATAACCTGTAACGTCCAGGCCCAGCTTGTCTCCCTTTACTCCCATAACTGAGTTGTCTGCAGTTTCATATATGGTGAAGTCATACTTTGAACCTTCTGCTGATAGCAGTGGGAAAAGCAAAGAGCAAAGGATTATCAAAATAGACAGTTTCTTCACACTTCAATAATAAGCTATTGCCGTTATTTTGTGAACTGAGTGTCTGTTTTCAAGAATCTGTGGTGACTATTGTAATAAAAATGATTTGGTTCCATTATTGGAGGCGATGAAGAAGAAAGATATAGATATGCTTAATGGGCCTATTGTGCCTTCCATGATATTTTTTGCCATTCCAATGCTGATTTCAGGGCTTCTGCAGATCTGCTTCAACGCTGCAGACACTATAGTGGTGGGACGGTTTGCAGGCCATACCTCCATGGCTGCCATAGGCTCCACAGCCAGCATCACGAACCTGATGGTGAATCTCTTTATCGGCATATCCATGGGAGTGAATGTGGTTGTGGCGAGAGCCATAGGAAGGGGAGACAGGGATGGAATTGAGAAAGCTGTACATACAGCCCTTACAGTGGCATTCATTTCAGGAGTCATCCTCTCTGTCATGGGCTTTTTCCTTTCGCCGATTCTTCTCGCCTTGATGGACACTCCTCCTGATGTTATAGATAAGTCTATTCTCTATATGAGAATAATATTCCTGGGCCAGGTGTTTAACCTTGTATACAACTTCGGCTCAGCTATTCTTCGCTCCGATGGCGACACCCAGCGTCCCCTCTATTACCTTACCTTTGCAGGAGTGCTGAACGTATTGCTGAATCTTTTCTTTGTAATAGTAGTGAAGCTGGATGTAGCAGGAGTAGCCCTGGCTACCATAATCAGTCAGGCCCTTTCAGCCTTTCTTGTTGTGAGGGCCTTGATTGAAGGAAGCTCAAGTGTCAAATTCTACTTCTCCAAGCTTGGAATTGACCATAAGAGCCTTAAGGAGATTCTCTATATGGGAGTTCCTGCAGGTCTCCAGTCTGTGGTGTTCAGCGTCTCCAATGTGCTTATCCAGTCTTCAGTTAACTCCTTCGGCTCCCTTGCTGTTGCCGGCAACACTGCAGCCAACAGCGTAGATGGCTTCATGTATACTGTAAACAACTGTCTTGCCCAGACCAATCTTTCATTCCTGAGCCAGAACTTTGGGGCAGGAAAGAAGGAAAGGATGGCTCCAATCATGAAGAGCTCCTTCCTCATTACTGTCACATCCTCCCTGATTCTTGGTATTCTCTGTCTATCCTTCGGAGACAGGATCCTTTCCCTATATTCCAAGGAAAGCGAAGTCATATCCTTCGGAATGATAAGGGTCCGCTATGTACTTACCATCTACTTCCTCTTTGCCTTTGAAGAGATGATGGTATCTTGTCTGAGGTCCCTGGGCTTTTCATTGACTCCTATGGCTACCAGCATTTTCTGTATCTGCGGCATAAGAATCCTTTGGGTATTCACAGTGTTCTCCCATTTCAGGACTCCGGAGGCCCTATACATCGTCTACCCTGTGTCCTGGATTGTGGCGGCCATAGCCCATACCCTTTTCTTCACCTATATCTGGAGGCATAAGAATCCTCTTGGTAAAAGGGAAATTATGATTGACGGAGACTGAGGCACTCCACACCATAAGGATTTTGTCTAGAGAAGGATATGCACTATTGTCCTTCTCTATTATATTTAACCGGATGAAGAAGCGCTTATTTCTATCAATACTCTTATCTCTGCTCTTTCTCTTTCCTCTCTGGAGTGAAGTCCTGACATACCACTCCGTCCTTGAGGAGGATAATGTCATAAGGCTTAATGTGGACTGGGACTTCAGTCTTCTTGATGACTCCTCAAAGGGATATGTAGATGAAATAGCCAAGGCAACCATTGTGCTTTCCCGGGAGATCTACGTATCCAAAGAGGCTCTTTCTGACTGTGTCGAGAAGCTGGGATATCGGAAGCTATGGCTGGAAGAGGAGGAGAATGGGATTTCAGAGCCTGTAGTGGCCTTCGCCTACAGAAGGGTGAAGGGAACCAACTATTTTCTCATAGTGGTCAGGGGTACAGCTTCCACTTCCGATGTGCTGACAGACATCAAGTCTCTTTTCGACAACTTCCGCCATGCTCAGGAATATATTATGGAGATGTTTGAAACGTACCTGGAGGAGGTGGTGGGAAAGAGTCCTGAAAGGATAAAGAAGGATAAGAATGTCTTTCTGGTCACAGGCCACAGTATGGGAGGAGCCTGCGCCAATCTTCTTTCCTTAAGTCTTGAGGAGTATGCTGATAGAAACAGCATCTTCACCTACACATTCGCTTGTCCTTCAGTGGAAGTGGAGAATGGGGAAGGGGTGACCAACGCCATAAACATCATCAATGAAAACGATCCTGTGCCTCAGATGATTACTCCAATTGGCAGATACGGGACCGATATCATATTCCCTCCTGAGACAGTGACAGATTGGATATACTCGGTGATAACAGAAAGAAATCTTGAGGATATATGCGGCTTTACTATTCTCAATAAGTGGGAGAACCATAGGATGGACGTATATTTCACATATGTGATCACTCGTTCCTACACTATAGAGAAGAAGGAATGGTAAAAGCCCCATTTCCTAGGAAACAGGGCTTTTCTTGGTTTTAAAGAACCAGTGATGGAGCTGAGTAAACTCTGCCTGCCAGCTCGGAGTTGAGCATGTAGAGGCTTCTAGCGTCGTCACCGAAGAGTTCCATCTTGGTGATGAGATCTGTGGAGTTCTTCTCCTCCTCTCCCTGCTCCTTGATGAACCAGTCCAGGAACTGTGTGGTGCGGAAGTCATTTACAGCTACAGCAGCACTGTAGATGTTGTTGATAAGGGAAGTGACATACTTCTCATGCTCCAGTCCTGCCTTCAATGGGTCCATGAGAGTTGAGAATACTTTGTCTGGCTTGGCAATTGCCTCAAGGGTCACCTCTACATCATTGTTATGAAGATACTGATACATCAGCATTGCATGGTCCTGTTCCTCCTTTGCCTGGATTTCATACCAGTTTGCAAAGCCGTCAAGACCCTTTCTTGTGTAGAAGTTTGCCATATCCAGATAGAGATAAGCTGAATAGAATTCCTTGTTGATCTGGTCATTCAGAAGATAAGCAACTTTTTGGTCCATTTGTATTCCTCCAATAGTTAAGGTGCCTTCAGGTTAGTTATACCTTACTTATATAATACACCACTTTTCAAAGGACTTATCAAGAAGAAGAGAGAAAAGAAGTGGTCAGAGAAGGCAGAAAACATATCTCTTGACCTGTCGTAATCGGTAGCGCTATGGGGTCTGATGAATATTTCCGGAAGCTATCTGGATGACTACCTTCTTGAGAGAAAAGAAAACTGCTGTCAGAAGGAGCGGATCTGGTGGCGCTGACTAATAATGTACATGCACTCTTAAGTAGATATGGAATGGATACCACTACCGTCTAGTTTCAGAGAGAAAAGGAATGGCAGTTACTCTTCATAGGTCCTTGATATATGGGCATGATGCCAAAAATCCTGAATGCTGTTGGATGCATTATCTTCAGTCCGGAAGAAGTGCTTGCTGATGCCGTCTCTCTGGAAGAAAAAAACACGTATCTTCTGAAAACCATACCGGGGAGCATAAAACTCATATTCCTGTCATATCACTGGACAAAAGATTTCTTGGAAATCAATCATCTACAGATTCTTTGTCCTGGTATTGGCAAGTATTACGACCAATACTGCATCCAATAGGGTGAAGGAGACGAAGATATAGGCAAAGAAGGAAGGAAGAGTATCTAGGAATAGTGCCATGATAAGAACAAGAACAGCAATCGGCAGGAGTCCAGCTCCCACTATCCTACATAACTTTTTCTGGTCTATTCTTTCCTTTTCTTTTTTTGATGCAGTATTGTATCCGGCAATAAGAGTGGAACCATGGCCAGAGAGAAGGATGATGCTGATAACAAGAAGAAGAGAGAAAACAATCCAAAGAATAGCTGTTGCCGGCCCGTTGGAAATATCCTTAAGTGTCGTTTCTTTTCTCTCCCTGAAGTTGTCAATTATTTGCAATACTTCTTTGAATATAGGTTATTCTGGCTGTGAGAAAAGGACAAGGAGATTATATGCCTTCAAGCTGGAACCCTGGAGAGAATGTAGAAGGTAGCTGCTATTCAGATTTTTTCTCCTCACTGTCTATATTTCGCTCTTCGTATAAGGTGTAGGCAAGGAACAATTTCATTTCATTGCAAGATTCCTGCTTTCTTTCTTGTTTTCTTATTCTTTCTTATTTATAATAAAAAAGAAAGAAAGGAAAGAAAAAAGAAAGAAAAGAAAGGAAGAGGTCCAAATGACGGCATACGAAAACCATGATACAGAATACAAAGAGCAATACGTTTCGGGTATAGGCAAGGAAGTTGTTGCTTTTGCCAACTCCGATGGGGGGACACTTTATATTGGTGTGCGTGACGATGGAAGTGTTTGTGGCGTCGAAAACCCTGATGACACCATGCTTCGTGCCTCTAGTTCCCTCAGGGATACGATTGCTCCGGACATTATGCCTTTCGTGAATATTAAAACCGTAAAGATGGAAGAAAGGGACGTTGTGGAAATAAAAGTGTCGACAGGAACAAACAGGCCTTATTATCTCAAGGAAAAGGGGCTTAGACCCTCAGGTGTCTATGTAAGGAAAGGAAGCTCTTCCCAGCCCATGAGCGATGAAGGTATTCGCGATCTAATAATTCAAAGCAGCGGACGCTCCTTTGAATCATGCCGTAGTCTGAAACAGGATCTGACCTTTGATGTACTGAAAGCAGAAATGAATAAAGCGAATGTCGAAATAGGAGAAGCCCAGATGAGGACTTTGAAGCTTGTCGGTGAAGATGGTCTTTACACAAATCTTGCGCTTATACTGTCCGACCAGTGTGAAACCACAACAAAAATAGCCATATTCCAGGGAATCGACAAGGAGCTGTTTCGTGACAGAAGAGAGTTCGGAGGATCAATATTGAAACAGATGGTGGATGTTTATCAGTTCCTGGATCTTAACAACAAGACCAAGGCAACTTTCTCAGGATTGGGCAGAACCGATACCAGGGATTACGCTGAAGAGTCGATAAAAGAAGCTTGGCTGAACTGCATTGTCCATCGGGATTATTCATATAGCGGAAGCACCATAATCAATATCTATGATGACAGGATTGAATTTGTATCTCTTGGAGGCCTTGTTTCCGGATTGACCCTTCCTTCCATCTTTCTTGGGGTTTCTCAATCAAGAAATCCCAATCTCGCTGCGCTTTTCTATAGGTTGCACTATATAGAGAGTTACGGAACCGGTATAGGAAAAATCAAGAGAGGGTACAAAGGTTTTTCTTCTGAGCCGGTATTCGAAACTGCACCGGGAGTATTTCGTGTTACTCTTCCCAACCGTAATGAACTTCCTCTGGTAGAGGGGATAGAAAGGACAAGTGAAAGCAAGAAGGAATCCCTTAAAGATGAGAAGGAGCTGATTATAGACTTTGTTTCAGAAAATGGTTCGATCACTAGAAAACAGACAGAAGAACTGATTGGCGCCGGTACAACCAAGGCTTTCCGATTACTCCGTGAGCTATGTGAATCGGGAAAACTGACATCTGTAGGAAAAGGAAAGATCTCAAAGTATGTCTTGAAGTGAAAACGTCAGGAACTTAATCCTTTATATCAAGTATCTTGGAAAAGCCAGGGTGATTTTCTTATGCTTTCTTTCTCTTTTATAAAAAAAGAAAGAAAGAAAAAAGAAAGAGATGAAATAATGCATGAAACCTATTATTCTCCCTGAATTAATGATAAAGGAGATTCTATTGAAGGCATCTCTTGAAGACAACTCTTCATATGAGGAGATCCTGGAAAAAGCGGAATCGGAACTTG
>JAEDOD010000064.1 GCA_016302165.1 Sphaerochaetaceae bacterium | reverse complement strand
TCTGAGAGAGAAAAGGTGCCGATCGGATTCGAACCGATGAAAAACGGTTTTGCAGACCGTCCCCTTAGGCCACTCGGGCACAGCACCAAGTCAACTGACTAAGCTAAATTAACGCAAGAAAGGCACTTTAGTCAAGGGAAAAAGATAGAGACAGCCATATAGGAGCCACTCTTCTACTTCATTTGACAATACAGACATACCTATTTATCTTAATTTTATGAAAAAGCTTGGTTTATTCATAACTATTCTTCTGGTCATATCACTTTCCCTTTCCGCTTCCGGCCAGCTCTTCACCCTTGGCTTCGACAGCGGATGGAGCAGCGCCTTTGAAGGGCCATATATGGGAATGCACACCTTCTACCACTTCGGAGCAAATCTAGACAGTTCCACCAGTGTGGGACTGGGAACTGCAGCTGATTTCGACTTCGGACTGAAGAGATTCTGTGATGGAGACTTCGTCGCCAACATTCTCGTAGGCTTCGGACCATCTGTAGTCTATGACGTAAACAAAAACCTTACCTTAAACGCCATGATAGGCCCTCAGTTCGATGTGCAGAAATACAGAATTGTAGACAACAGCGTATTGGGAATCGGAGTTGGAGGAAACATCGGCTTCACATTTGTTCCAACTTCAGAGAGGAACTACAGGAACCAGCTTGGCTTCACCTTCGGCATCTCAGCTTCTGCCACACTGAATGTGGAGACCGACGCCAATCCTTCCTTTTTCTCAGCCAAGGGCTTCTTTGGAATCACTACCCTTACTCCATATAACCCATATGTAGCCTACGATATCTACGACGAGATTCTTTTCGACCTGTACGATATCTATTGATTCTCCCCGTTCTGGGCACGGAAGAACAATCTTTTGGATATCTTCCTCAAGGCCTTGAAGGATGTATCTGCAGAGACCAGTGAAAGTGATTTGGTCCTCTTCAGAATAAAGCCTTCAGGCCTTATTTCATTGGTGAAGAAGCCAAGGGAAGAAAGCCTCTGGTTATCAAGGTAAGAATATGAGGCTCCAAAATAGCAGGTCCTGGTCTCCCCAGGAGCAAGGGAGAAGTTCCTGGATCCGCTTTCTCCATAGGTAAAGCCCAAGGAAAGGGACCTTATCTGTGGTGTTGCTCCATCAAAAAGGGCCCAAGGAGCATCCATCCTTCCATACCAGTTCTCGCCTATGGTACATATGGGAAGAGAGAACTCATCTTCGTTCTGGGCCTTCTGTGTATAGAGAAGGAAAAGCATCTGGTCATTGGGATTGATTGCTGTAATCCAGTCTACACTGTCTTCTCCAAGACGGCCCATGATGTAGTCGTAGGTGCCTGTAGGGGCAGGAACTACGGAAGCGTCTCCAATTCCTCCTTTAAGGAGAGGAGCCTTCTTCAGGTCCGAAAAGAGTTGCCCCGGCACAAAGCGGTTGACTCCCGACTCCCTGAAGGCCAGAGGAAAGACACTGAACTCCCGGGCGGATGTATTGATGTATGTCCCCTTCTCCACATGAGGAGCGGAAAGCACAGCTGTAAGCTGAGGATTACCGGAAAGCACCTCTTCTCCAGTATTGGTGATGGAATATGCAGAATAGAGCACGTTGTGGCCAGGAAGAACCAGATCCACCTTCCCCACCTTGTACTTGTTCCCTACTTCCCTGCTCTTCATCTCAGAGTATTTCCATACTCCTCCGAACTCCTCTTCAGTTCCATATCTTCTTACGGTCCAGTAGGTATTGGTGGTTGAGATAAGGTCATCGGATCCGGAAGGAAAGGAGAAATACATGCCTCCAGCCTGATAGAGACCTTGTCTCATTCTCCACCATTCGCCGTTCTCATCACTCATGACTCCACTGCCGGTTCCACGAAAGTATGGAAGACATAAAGAGGAGACTCTGGCTCCGTTACCGTTTCTCACGCTTAGCTCAAGAGTTATCTCCCCCTGATCCTCTGTTACCGTGAAAAAGGAGCCGTTAGACATGTAGGTTGCGTTTCTTCCTTCCCATAGGGAAAGCCTTCTTATATCCATACATATAGATTAACACAGTTTCTTGGAAAAAAGTTACGCAGTTAACATCTACTCCATCTTTTTTGTTTGTTACGTGAGGATTTCCCTCCAAGAATGACAAAGGTAGATCTTTGTCTTATGATTATAAAAGATGGAGGCATCATGACAGAGGAGAAAAACGGTCTTTTCCATATCTATACAAAAAACACCAGCTATGTCTTCAATACTGGAGATACAGGATACCCTGAACATATCTATTGGGGAAAAAGACTAAGAAACGTGGAGTCCTCCCTATCTGCAATGGCGGAAAAGCACCTGAAGGCACCTGTCATGAGCACCATTTCCGACCGCAGCTACAGCGAGTTCTCCCTGGACGACACCCTTCTGGAATTCTCCACTGAAGGCAGAGGAGACTACCGTGTCCCCTTCCTGGCTGTAAGCTGGGGAGACAAAGGTGACAGGACAGTAAACCTGAAGTATTCATCCTACCTCATCCATCCTGGAATCGTAAGATTCAAGGGACCGAAAATGCCCCAGGCCATCGGAAGCGAAAATGATACTGAGACATTGGAGGTGATATATGAAGACACTTTCAGGAGAATCAAGCTCTCCACCTTCTATACAGCCTTCTTCTCAAGTGATGTCATCGTAAGGCGAAGCGTCCTCTATAACAACAGCGATAGCCCTCTCACCATCCGTTCCCTTGCCTCCGCCCAGATAGACGTCAGGGCCGGAGAAGCTGAAATCACCTCCTTCAGCGGCACCTGGGGAAGGGAGAGAAATGAATATGTGACGGAAATCAGGAGCGGAACCTTCACCAACAGCTCCAGAACTGTATCCAGCGGAGAGAACGATCCTGCCACAATTGTCTCCACAGACAGGGACACTTATCTATTTGACCTCATATACTCTGGAGCCCACAGGACCACTGTATCAGTCACGAACCACAACTCCCTACACATAGTCACAGGAATAAACCCTGAAATGTTCTCCTGGAAGCTGGACAGGGGAGAGTTCTTCGAAACTCCTGAAGCTGTGCTGATCCATTCCAGGGAAGGAAAGGATGAGGCAGCGCGCACTCTCCGCTCCTTCATCACGCACCACATCAGACGTGGTCTCTGGAAAGACAGGATGAAGCCTGTAATGCTGAACACCTGGGACACACTTGGCTACTCTCCAGACGAAGGGGAGATAATGGATATGGCCAAGGAGGCCAAGAATCTTGGAATCGAAGGCATAGTGGTGGACGACGGCTGGTTCGGAGCAAGGGATGACGAGAAGACCAGTCTGGGAGACTGGTATCCAGACACCAAGCACTTCCCTTCCGGAATCAAGGATCTGGCCAATGAAATCCACTACATGGGTCTATTCTTCGGACTCTGGTTCGAGCTGGAAGGAATCAGCGAAAGAAGCAGGCTTTACAGGGCTCACCCTGATTGGGTGGTGGGCAGGACAGCTGAATACAATGCCCTTGGCCACAGCCAGCATCTTCTGGACTTCTCCAGGCCTGATGTGCAGGAATGGGCTGTAGATACCCTTTCACGGATCATCGAATCTGCAAACCTTGACTACATCAGATGGGGATTCTCCAGATTCCAAAGCGACATCTGGTCCAGCGTAGGAGACCGGGACACAGGAGAATGGTGCCATAGATATATCCTTGGCGTATATAGAGTTCTGGACACCATAACCAAGAGCTACCCCAACCTGTACATAGAAACTGCCTCCCGTGGAGGCCTGAGACTGGACCTGGGAATGCTCAGCTATTCAGCCTCCGTCAGGATGACAGAGTGCTCGGACCCGTTGATGAGACTAGAAATCCAGAAAGGAAGCGGAAAGCTCTATCCGCTATCTGTGCTTTCCCTACCTATTGCAGGTAATCCCGACAGATACACAGGGCGCTCAATCTCCATGGAGACCAAGTTCAATGTATCAGCCTTCGGAATTCCCCAGTATTCCATCAATCCTCATGAACTGGGAAAGATGGAGAAGTATGCACTTCGTCAGCAGATAGAGTTCTACAAAGCCTACAGGCCCCTTTTCCAGTATGGAGAGTTCACTGTCAGGGACGAAAAGGACAGAACCCTATGGACTGTGTATAATGGAGACCGTTCTGTAATAATGATGCTCTACTACATGAAGAGGAAAGGCATCAATGTTACAGCAGAAAAACTATATGTAGATGAGGCCGATGAAAACTCTGACTATACATTCATTGCCAGGGACCATTGGCAGAGTTTGGAGGAAAGGGCCATATCCCCTCAGGAGATGGAGTGCTATACAGTGGGAGGAGATGCCTTGAAATGGGCTGGAATCTCCCTTTCAGACAACGTCTCAGGAAACGGAAACGAGGAAGGCATGCGCACCCTTACAGACAACTCCTCCCGTCTCTACATAATAAGGAAGGAAGAGAAGAATGAATGAAATAGTAGTGGCAGGAGCCGGAGTATTCGGAACCTCAGTAGCAGAAAGACTTGCCTGGAACAGGAATAACCATGTTGTTCTCCATACTATCGAAGAAGATGTAATGGAAGACATCAACACCAACCACCAGAACACCAAATACTTTCCCACAAAGTTCCTGAACCCTGGCATTACGGCCACCGGTGACGACAGCGTCTTCGAGAATGCGGATGTGGTGATGCTGGTGCTTCCCTCCTCTGTCATCGTCCCCTTCTCCGAAAGGATCAGGAACCACACCAAGGGGACTCCCCTTATCGTGAACCTGGCAAAGGGCATGAGCGACGGTGGAGCCTTCATCACTGAAGACATCCCCTTCGAGAGGAAAGCCAGCATGAAGGGACCATCCTTTGCCATAGAGACCATGAACGGCTTCCCCACATCCTTCACCTTCGGAGGAAAGAAGGAGGATTATGAATATTTCCTCTCCACAATTCTTCCCAAGACAGGGTTCACCCTGGACTGGACAGAGGATGTGAGAAGCGTTGAGCTCTGCTCAATATTGAAGAACATGTATGCCGTGGCCATAGGTCTGGTATCAGGAAAATACGGCTCTCCAAATGTAGACTTCCTTGTCTACACGAAGGCTGTCAGGGAGATGAGGAAGCTATTGGAGATGTATGGCTGTAATCCAGACTCCATCTTCTGCTACTGTGGCCTGGGAGACCTGGGTCTTACTGCCCTTAACGATCTCTCCAGAAACAGAACCTTCGGAATGCTCATCGGAAAAGGCTTCCTCTTCAATGACCAGAACAATGCCCAGACAGTCATCGAAGGCAGAAGGACCATCAAGCTTATTGCAGAGAAGGTAAGGTCTGTGGGAAGGGAGGAGGAGTTCCCTCTGGTGGAAAACCTCTACAGGCTTCTCTACGAAAACGGAAAACTGAACCAATACTTCATGGCTGTCCTGAAATGATGAAGCTTGGAAAAAGGGAAACCTTCTCTTCAATAATGGCCCTGGCCCTCCCAATAGTTGCGGAGGAGATTCTTTCCACCCTTCTTCAGTATGTCGACACAGCAATGGTAGGAAGGCTTGGAGCTGAGGCCACAGCTTCCGTCAACCTTACTTCCACTGTAAACTGGCTTCTCGGATCGCTGATGTCATCCTTCGGCATTGCCATAGTGGCCATGATAAGTTCCAGCTACGGAAGAAAGGACAGGGAGGGCATAAAGCGGCAGAGCGCCACAGGATTTCTGTTGTCACTGGCCCTTGGCTTGACACTTTTTGCCATATGCCTTTCCATTTCTCCTTTTCTGCCTACATGGATGAATGCAGATCCTGCCATAAGGAAAAGAGCAGGAGAGTATTTCTTCATCATATCCCTGGCCCTTCCCTTCCGTTCCCTATCTGTAATGGCAGCTTCCTCCATGAGAGCCATAAAGGATTCAAAGACTCCCATGGTAGTGAACCTATCCCAGAATCTAGTGAACATAATTCTCAACTACATATTGATCTATCCCATGGAAATGGGAGTAAAGGGAGCGGCAGCTGCAACCTTCGTCTCCTACACTCTAGGCTCAGTGGTCATGGCTCAGGCGGCCTACAGGAAGAAGGAGCTTTCCTTCTCCAGGAATGAACTGAAGAACCAGAAGCCCCTTATTAAGGAAGCCCTGTCCATTGCCCTTCCTGCCTCTGCAACAAACACCACAAGCTGCCTGGGGCACATAACCTTTGCATCCCTGGTATCTTCCATGGGGACCATAACATTTGCAGCCCACTCCATAGCCCTTTCAGCAGAAACCTTATTCTACGTTCCTGGCTATGGTCTGAGGGGAGCCACATCCACACTGATCGGAATCTCTGTGGGAGAGGGAGACAGAAAGAAGTTCAAGGAGATAGAGCATCTATCCATAGCCATTACTGTAGTCATGATGACCTTTACAGGGCTTCTTCTCCACATATTCGCCTACCCTATCATGAAGATCTTCACTCCAGACCAGAGAGTAGTGGAAATGGGAGCAGAAGTGCTGAAGATGATAGCTCTCTCTGAGCCTATCTTCGGCCTTATGATAGTATCGGAAGGAATATGCTACGGTCTTGGAGACACCAAGTTCCCCTTTGCTGTGGAGACCTTCGGAGCCTGGGGCATAAGGATACTGCTGTCGGTACTGGGCCTGAAATACCTGGGAATATCCCTTTTCGGAGTATGGATCTGCATGCTCCTGGACAATATGTTCAGAGCCCTTGCCCTTTTCATCCCCCTTATTTCAGGCCGTGACAGAAAGCTGTACGAAAAGAGACGGAAAGGATTGGAGAGATAGCTATGGTGGGGAGATACAAGGTCATAACCCTTTGCGGAAGCACAAGATTCAAGGAAGACTTTCTGAGAGTACAGAAGACTCTCACACTGGAAGGGAACATAGTGATAAGTGTAGGACTCTTCGGCCACAGCGGAGACAGTGAAGTGTGGGAAGGAAAGGAAGAAGGGGAATGGAGCAGCACCAAGAGGATGCTTGACGATATGCACCTGAGGAAGATTGACATGGCTGACGAAATCTATGTCATCAACAGAGGCGGATATATCGGGGAAAGCACCAGGCGGGAAATCGAATATGCCTTGACGCAGGGAAAGAAGGTGAACTACATGGAAAAGGCGCCCTCCGTCGAGAGCGCCCAGGATTGAAGACTTGTTTTCTACTCCAGAGTAAAGACTACCGTTACGCTGTCTGAAACGGTGACAGCTCCCTGATAGTAGGAAGTGGAGGAATAATCGTATGCTGCCTCTTCCGCCATTGCCAGCTTTGCTGATGCATATACATTGGCTGTAGTGTAGGACACAGAGCTTCCGTCAGAAATGGAGATCACTTTTCCCACTGTCACTCCCAGACCCTTGGCATATGCTTCAGCCTTTGCTAGGGCCTTTCTTGTGGCTTCCTCCCTTACTTCAGCCTCCTCAAGGGAGGTGTCAAGCTTGGAATAGGAAATGGAGGAGATTGTGATTCCATCCAGGATGCTGAGTCTGTCATAGACCAAGCCCACCTTCTCCAGGCTTTCGCCAGAAAGGACGATGGTCAGCTTCTGAGTGGCTTTCTGTCCCACCAGAGTCCTTCCCCCGTCCAACCATTCGTAGTAAGGGGAGACCATCATGAAATCTGTGGTGAGACTATCGTCACTGATGCCATATTCATCCTTCAGGATCTCCACAGCTTTGTTGATCATTGTGGCGGAGTCATTCCTTGCCTCCTCTGTAGAAGGCTTTGTGGATTCAGCTGTAATAGAGAATGTCGCTGTGTCTGGAGCCACCTCCTTGGAGGCAGATGCAGATACGGAAACTGTGGAAATCACACTGTTTCCTGTAAGGGATGAGCATCCTGAAAGTATAAGGACCAGTACCAATAGCGCTGTAAGCATAATAGTTCTTCTCTTCATTTTCTTTTCTCCATTATTTCAGGGTGATGCTTCAGATGCCTGAGGAAAGCTCCCATAGCAGCCATCATGATGCCATTGTCGTAGAGGCCATCTCCCATGTTCTCCACAACCTTCTCCACATTCTCGAAGGCTACAGTAATCTCCTCCGTGTCATCCAGCATCTGCCCTCCCTCCTTCCTGAGATCTGTTCCCAGGAAAAAGGTCTGTCGATTTGTCATGAATGCAGGGTTGGGATTGAAAGAGGCAATCTCCAAGAGTTCTCCTGTCATTCCCGTCTCTTCCTGGAGCTCCCTGAGAGCAGCCTCCCTGGGAGTTTCTCCACTATCTACCAAACCCGCAGGGAACTCTCTGGTTACACGTCCTGAGCCATGGCGGAACTGGTCCACCATAACAAACACATAACCTTCACCTTCTCTCCACATAAGTGGAATCACGGAGACCCAGTCTGGATTCTCCATGACTATGAAGTTTCCCTTCTTTCCTTCAGGAGAGACCCTTTCCACTGAATCCACAGAAAAGATGGGAGTGGAGAGAAGACGTTTCCTCTCCCCTTCATCTCTCCAGACCATATCCTTTTCCATGGTCACTTCTTCCTGGAAGCGCAATCTGAAGTGCAGTGGGCGCAGGCATCAGGTGAGCAGGAAGGAGTATCCTTACGGTTCATCTCCCGTCCTGTGGTGCATGCGTCTCCCTTCTCAAGTTTCTCGGCAATGGCCATGAGGGCTTCTGCGCTAGGATGGGTTGAAGCTTCCTTGATCCATTCCTTTCCGTTGTCTTCAGCCTCCATCAGGTCCATTTCCATTGGAACGGCTCCAAGGAAAGGAATATTCATATCAAGACACATGTTCCTTCCGCCACCCTTTCCAAATACAGGAATCTCAGTTCCGCATCCAGGACACTTGAGGCCTGACATATTCTCTATGACTCCAATGATAGGCACGCCGCAGCGACGGGCAAAGGTTACAGAACGTCTGGAATCCAGTATGGCCACACTCTGTGGAGTAGTGACGATGATGGCTCCTGTCAAATCGGAAATGGACTGGACGACTGTAAGCTGCTCGTCTCCTGTTCCTGGAGGAGTGTCGATGATGAGATAGTCCAGGTCGCCCCACTCCGTGTCTCCCAAAAACTGTCTGATTGCTCCCATCTTCATGGCCCCGCGCCAGATTACAGCTTCGTCAGGATTTCCGATCACAAAGGCCAGGGACATGATCTTCACCCCGTTCTTTGCCTCCACTGGATACATAACCACTCCATCCGGGGAGAATACTGATTCATTCTCCACGCCGAACATCTTTCCCACATTGGGACCGTGGACATCTGTGTCCAGGACGCCTACCTTAAGGCCCATTTCAGCCAAGGAGGAAGCAAGGTTCACTGTAACTGTGGTCTTACCTACACCACCCTTACCTGACATGACTACTATCTTTCTCTTTATCCTCGACATCCGGCTTTCAATCTTCTCGCTCTGGATGTCGTATTCACTCTTATTTTCTGCCATAACAGCTCCTTGCCCTAAATATAGCAAATATAAGTAAAGGTTCAAATAGAGACAGCGTTTATTCACCCCGTTTGACACTATAGCACAGTTGAATATGACCAAAGGGATTTGGTATAATTCCTGATAGTTAAAAAACCAATATAGGAGAATGACATAGATGTTGGCATTATTGACAAATCTGCCAAAAGCCTACCTTGCAGCCCAGCTGAAGGATGGACTTGTGGTTATGGTTCTCGGAATGCTTGTGGTCTTCACCTTCCTGGTTATCCTCATTATGGCAATTAAGGCCATGTCGAAGATTCTGGGAAAGTTCGCAAAGCCGGAAGAGCCGAAGAAAAAGGTTGCAGCAGCCCCAACGGCCGCTGTCAAGGATGACGACGCAAGGATCGCCGCAGCAATTGCAGCTGCAGTGGATCAGACAAGGTAAGGTATTATGAGCAGCAAGAAAAAAATCAGATTCATGTGCACAGCTTTCCGTGACGGATTCCAGTCCGTATACGGCGCAAGAGTATTCACAAAGGACTTCATGCCAGCAGTTGCAGCAGCAAGGGAAGCAGGCATCACACACTTCGAGGCAGGTGGCGGAGCAAGATTCCAGTCCCTCTACTTCTATACAAACGAAGATGCCTTCGACATGATGGACGAGTTCCGCAGAACTGCAGGACCGGATGCAAACCTCCAGACTCTCGCACGCGGTGTCAACATCGTAGGTCTCGACTCCCAGCCAAGGGATATGATCAAGCTCCATGCACAGCTCTTTAAGAAGCATGGTATGACAACAATCAGAAACTTCGATGCCCTCAACG